>NZ_JBFRDW010000041.1:0-17042 GCF_052113985.1 Pseudoduganella sp. RAF53_2
GCCGGTGGCTTGTGGGGCCGCGATCCCTTCGTATCGAACCTGGGCAGCGTGGGCTTTGCGCGCACGGTGACGCCGGAATCCTGGCTGTCCACCTGGTCCGGGCTGTCGTCGAACGCCTCGATCGAGAAGTGCGGCGCGTCCATGACCCAGCCGACGCTGGTCATCTACTACACCGGCGACCAGGCCACTTTCCCGTCCGATATGGAGCAGATCTACAAGCAGATCGGCAGCGCCGACAAGGTGATGCATTCCGTACGCGGCAACCACCATGGCGCCGCGCTGGCCGAAGGCGAACAGCCGGGCCGCGTTATCGCTGCGCAGCACATCGGCAACTGGCTGCGTGCATTCAACTGAGAGAAAACCATGACGAAGACTATTCCAATGCCCGCACTGTGCGGCGTACATCACACTGCGCGCCCCACCTGGAAACTGGCCGAGACGGTGCATTTCTATCGCGATTTGCTTGGCCTGCCGCTGGTGCACGCCGTTTCCGCCCGTGGCTGGGGGCCGCACGCGCATCCCGACTTCCTGCACTTCTTCTTTGATGCGGGCCGTGGCGCCACCATCGCCTTCTTCTACTACATCGGCACGGAACGCCCGGATTGGCTGCCGGTGCGCGACCACACTTTTGACCTGGCCACCCACACCGCGTGGCGTGTCGATACGCAGGAAGAGCTGCTGGCATGGCGCGACCGCGCCGAAAAGATGGGCGTGCCGCTGCGCATGCAGGTGCGCCATGAGGTGATCGAGTCGCTGTACTTCGAGGACCCGAACGGCTATCCCGTCGAAATCACCATGCAGCTGCGCGACTTCGGCAAGCAAGACGCGGTGGATGCGACCAATACCATCGAAGCTGCCATCGCCATGGAGAAGGCAGGCAAGGACTTCAAGACGATTGACGACGTCTGGCTGCGCAAGGGCCGTTCGGTCGGGGAAACGCGCAGCGCGGCGGCTTCCGCCTTCGTGCTGGACGTGCCGGAATTCCGTCCGCTGGTTGACGCAGCCCGCGCACACGGCGGCTATACCACCACCGAGCTGGAGAACGGTTATATCCGCATCGATGGCAATCCGACTTTGCAGTTCAACCGCAAGGAACTGGGTGTCAAGCCTGCCGTCTGGTACGGCGTGCTGACCGGCGGTTTTGCCGGACGCATTGAGCGCTTCGACATGAATGAGCTGGTCATCGGCGCGGCGGAGGCGGCATGAAGGTTGCGATTGTAGGCGGCGGTCCATCCGGCCTGTTCCTCGCCATCCTGCTGCGCAAGCGCCTGCCGGACATCGGCATCACGGTGTATGAGCAGAATGCGCGCGATGCCACTTACGGCTTCGGTGTCGGCCTGGCGGAAGGCGGTCTGGCGCGGCTGGAGGCGGCCGATGCCGCCGTCACCACGGATATCGTGAAGGCCCTGAGTTTCTTCAAGGAGCAGGTGATCAATACCCGCGACACGCCCATCAGCGTGCGCGTGCCGGGGCCGGGCGCGGGTACGCTGCCGCGCATCGCGCTGCTCGGCATCCTGCGCAAGCATGCTGCGGAACTGGATATCGATGTGCGCTACGAAGTGCGCCTGACCGATGTCGCCACGCTGGATGCGGACCTGGTGGTCGCGGCCGACGGCGTGAACTCCGTGGTGCGCGACAGCGCGAAGGAGGGCTTCGGCACCACGCGCCGTACGTTGAGCAATCACTTTGCCTGGTTCGGCACAAGCAAGGTGTTTCCGACGGCGGCACTGGTCTTCCGCAAATACAAAGGCGGCTACTTCGTGGCGCACTACTACCCGTACAGCGACTCGATGAGCACCTTCGTGGCTGAATGCGACGACCGCACCTGGCAGGAGCTGGGCATCGAGGCGATGTCGCTGGAAGAGCGCAAAGCCATGTTCGAAGCCATCTTCGCGCCGGAGCTGGATGGCCATGCGCTGATCTCGAACAACACCACCTGGCGCCAGTTCGACGTCATCCGCAACGCCAACTGGTTCAGCGGACGCACCGTGCTGATCGGCGATGCGCTGAGCAGCGCCCATCCCTCGATCGGCTCCGGCACGCGCATCGCGATGGAGGATGCGATTGCGCTGGCGGAAGCCATCTGCGCCCATCCGCAAGACGTTGCGGCGGCGCTGGAAAGCTATGTCGCCAAACGTCGTCCGGAAAAGGAAAAGCTGATCGGCGCTTCGGAGATTTCGGCCATGTGGTACGAGGAATTCCCGCGCTGGATGGACAGCTACGGCCCGCATGAATTCATCTACCGTTTCATGACGCGCACGGGCCGCATCAACCCGGACCGCCTGCGCGCCCAGTTTCCGGAGCTGATGCAAAAGATCGAAGCCTCCGGCGAATTGCCGGAACTGGCGGACACGCCATGAACGGCGCCGCCGAGTATGTGCTGAGCAGCGTGCCCTTCGTGGTGCGCCGCACTGCGCGCTGGTCCGACTGCGACCCGGCCGGCATCGTGTACACGGGCCGCTATACCGAGTACCTGCTGGACTCAGCGCGCCTGTTCGCCAACCACATCGCGGATGGCGACATGGCAGCACTGGCTCGGCGGGAAGGCATCAGCACACCGGCGCGCGGCATGGCGCTCGAATTCATGCGGCCAATGGCGCCGGGCGATGTGGCGGACATCCGCTACTGCGTCGGCGAGATCCGCGAGCACAGCTTCGAGCTGCACTGCCAGGCCAGCGGGCTCGCTGGCGAACCGCTGTTCGCAGGCCGGTGCACGCTGATCTGCATCGACAGGGAAAACAAAACCAAGGTTCCCATTCCGCAGGCATTGCGTGAAGCGCTGCTGCGGCACACATCATAATCAGGAGACAAACAATGGAAGTTGGCGTGAAATACCGCATGCCGGGCGTGGTCTATCCACCTCAGCATGAACTGGAAGCCTATGTGCGGGATGGCCTGCTGGGCAAGGAAACCATGCCCGGCGCTTTGCACGCAGCCTTTGCTCGTTACGCGGACAAAGTGGCCTTGACCGGTCCGGAAGGCGATATCACTTTCCTTGAACTGCATGAGCGCACGGAGCGTCTGGCCGCAGGCCTGTTGAAGCTGGGCCTGAAGCAGTACGACCGTGTGGTGTTCCAGCTGCAGAACTGCTATGAGCTGGTGTACGCCGTGGTGGCCTGCTGGAAGGCCGGCCTGATCCCGATCTGCACACTGGCAGCGCACCGCGAAAAGGAAATCGGCTACCTCGCCAATCACGCCAAGGCCAAAGCCTGGATCATCCAGGGCGATAACGCGAAATTCGACATGGTCGCCTTCGCGGAAAGGCTCAAGGCCCAGATTCCCAGCATGGAGCACATCATCATCGCCCGCGCCAAGCGCAAAGGCCTAATGGGATTGTTCTCGAAAAAGACGGAGGGTCTTCACCTGGAAGATCTGATGGAATCGGTCAGTTTCGAAGACGCCAGGCGAATGCTGGAACCCATCGAGCACGATCCCTACCAGGTGGCAGTATTCCAGCTGTCCGGCGGCACCACCGGCGTGCCGAAGATCATCCCGCGCTTTCACAGCGAATATTCCTACAACATGCGCATGGTGGCGCGCGCCCACGGCTGGACCGAAAAGGACGTGCTGTTCCTGCCACTGCCGATGATCCACAACGCGAATATGGTGTGTGGCTGGGGCCCGGCGCTGCTGAGCGGCATGCGCAACATCATCACGCCGGAAGTGAATCCGGCCGTGTTCTTCAAGGTGATGGCATTCTACAAACCGACCTGGATTGGTCTGGTGCGTCCCATCATGCTCAAGCTGCAGGAAGCGATCGCGGGCAAGCTGCTGAACTTCAAAGGCGTGAAGATCATCAGCACCAACGGTTCGGACATCGTGCGGCGCGACCTGCAAACGGTCGGCATCCACGTGTTTGGCATGACGGAAGGCCTGGTAACCTTCACCCGTCAGAGCGACTCGGACGAAGTGCGCGACCGCTCGGTGGGTTACCCGATCAGCGAAATGGATCAGGTCAAGCTGCTCAAGCCCGGCACGGAAGAAGAAGTGGCGGTGGGCGAAGTGGGCGAATTGGCCGCGAAAGGCCCGTACACCTTCCATGGCTATTACGACGCGGAAGAGCGCAACCGCCAGGTGTTCACCAGCGATGGCTTCTACCGCTCGGGCGACCTGATTTCTTCGCGCAAGATCGATGGCCGTGTGTATTACTACTTCGAAGGCCGCATCAAGGACGTGATCGACCGCAGCGGCGAGAAGATCAACTGCGAAGAAGTGGAAGCCTGCCTGTCTAGCCATCCCGCAGTGGCGGATTGTGCGCTGGTGCCGATGCCGAGCGAGATGCACGGCGAACAGGCCTGCGCCTACGTGGTCCTGCGCGGTAAGCACAAGGTGCCAAGCGTGGAAGAAATGGGCCGCCACCTGGAAGCACTTGGCCTCGCAAAGTATAAATGGCCGGAACGCATCGAAGCGATTGACGCCATTCCGACTACCAAGGTCGGCAAGCCGGACAAGCAGCCATTGCGCAACATGATCGCGGGCCTGGTCGAACAGGAAAAGCGGGTGCGGGCATGATCAGCAAATGGCGCCTGGCGGGCATTGTGGCGGGAGGCGCGATTGGCCTCGGCAGCGGCGTGGGGCCGCTGTTCACCGCGACCGTCGGCGTGTTCCTGTATCCGCTGGCGCAGGAATTCGGCTGGGGGAGGGCAGAGACGGCCCTGTCTTTCGGTAGCGCCATGCTGGGGATAGCGCTGGCCAGTCCATTGGTTGGCCTGCTGATTGACCGCCATGGCGTGCGGCGTGTCGCTCTGTTGTCGGCCTGTTTGATGGCAGCCTGCCTGGGGGCGCTGACGCTGCAGACCGGCGACGTTGCCGCCTGGGCCGCCCTGGCGCTGGCCATCGGTTTGCTGGGCGCCGGTACTTCACCGCTTGGCTACCTGGCCGTCATGCCGCAGTGGTTCGACCGCAGGCTCGGCCTGTCGCTTGGCCTGGCCATGTCCGGTCTTGGCCTCGGCATGGTTGGCATGCCGCTGCTGGCGCAGAAGCTGATTGCCGCAGGCGGCTGGCGCGTCGCCTATCTGGGATTGGCTCTGTTCGCGCTATGCGCCGCCTTGCTGGCGTCAGCGCTGCTGCACGAACGGCAGGCCGGCGCGTCCGCGCCTCGCAACGCAGCGGGCGGCGGTCTGGCGGTGCGGGAAGTGGATGGCCTGACGCTGCGTGAAGGCTTGCGTTCTCCGCGTCTGTGGCTGATCGTGGGGGCCTTCCTGGTGGCGTCGATCGCGACGCTATCCATGGGGCCGCACCTGCCCGCGCTCTTCGTCGACAAGGGCTACACACCAGAGGAAGCAGCGAAAGGCGTGTCGCTGATGGGCATTGGACTGTTCATCGGACGCATTCTGACAGGCCTGCTGCTGGACCGGCTGCACGCTCCGCTCGTTGGCGCGGCCTTCATGTTTGCAGGCGCCGCCGGTTTGGTGGTCCTGGGCAGTACCAGCGATTACCAGCTGCTGCTGGCGGGCGGCGCCTTGATCGGCCTGGCCATCGGGGCGGAAGGCGACCTGATTTCCTAYCTCGTACGCAGCTATTTCGGCTTGCGCGCTTTCGGCGCGCTGTATGGCATCGCGTTTGCCGCCTATGCACTGGGCGGCGTCATCGGACCGGTGGCGATGGGCCGCTACTTCGACCTCACTGGCCACTATCGGCTGGTACTTGAACTCTATCCGTGGATGCTGGGCGCGGCGGGCCTGGCCCTGCTCACGCTTGGCCGTTATCGCCAGGCTTCGCCGTTCCGTGCTGCGGCATAAAACAAGAGCGCATATAAATCACAATTGGGAGACTTCATGAAGTACAGGATTTTCAAGGCTGCCGCCGGGCTGGCGTCGTGTGCGCTGGCGTGCGGCCCGGCATGGGCGCAATCGTCCGTGACGGTGTATGGCCTGCTGGATGCGGCAGTTGACCACATCAGCAAGACTGAAGGCAATGCCGCCGGCACCGTGTTCGGCATGAATGGCACGACGCCGCTGCCCAATGCGGTGTCCGCCCCATCGCAAAGCGTCACCCGCATGACGCCGAGCCTGTCGCAGCAAAGCTTTTTTGGCTTCAAAGGTGTGGAAGACCTGGGCAATGGCTGGAAAGCGAACTTCATATTGGAAGGCGGCCTGCAGATCGATGGCGGCATCACGACCAATGATGGACGCCTGTTCGGCCGCCAGGCCTATGTGGCGCTGACCACGCCCGTGGGTGAAGTGCGTCTCGGCCGCCAGGCATCGCCGATGATGATCGGCTACTACCTCGCCACCACGGACAAACTGGGTTCTTCCGACATCATGGCGCGCGGCCTGGTGACCAACAGCCTGCAGATGTTCCAGGATAACGCGGTCACTTACGCTGTGATGAAAGGCCCATGGGTCGGCTTCCTGACCTATTCGACCAATGCCGGTGTCCCGGCCATCATCAGCCCTGCGCGGTCGACGGCCACGCCGACTACGCCGCCGGCCACCCCCGCCACCGGGCAGATTCTGGGTGGTCTGACGGCTGGCGCGGAATCGGCGGACCATCGTGGCCGGTCTATCGGCGCCTTGCTCGCCTACACCAACGATGAAGTGACGCTGACGGCATCCTACGACCGTAATGAGCTGCGCGCGCCGATGGGCTTTGTCAGCAGCACCGGTTTCGTGCCGCTGGTGAAGGCGAACTCCTATCACGCGGCCATGGTTGGCGCGAAGTACACCTTTGCCGGCACCGGCACCACGGTGGCGGCGAACTACCACACGGGCACCTTCAAATTCGAAGGTCCGGAAAATCCGAAGGTCGACACCTACGCCATCGGTGCGCGCCAGCCTTTCGGCAACTGGACCTTGATCCTGGCCGGCATGATGACCAAGTTCACCAATTTCACGCAGGGTAAGGACAAGGGCGCGGTAATTGGTCTGGACTACGACTTGTCCAAGCGTACCACTCTGTACATGCGCAGCGGCTTTGTAAAGGATGACCGCGGCCGCATCATTCGCGGCACCCTGACGCCGGTGCCGATTGCGGGAGGCCCGACGGTGCTGCTGGTGCCGATCGGCGCCAACGAGATCCCTCTGTTCTCTGGCGCGGGCACCAATATGGACGCACGCACAACCATCATCAGCGTCGGCATGCGCCACGCTTTCTGAGTCTCGTGGAAGCGGGCTCCCTCGCCCGCTTACTCCTCCTTCCAGTGGGAAGGATTTGCCCGCAGCGGCGACGCTGCGGGATTTTTTCGATGTGAGTAAATGATGAAGATTGAGTCTTGCAGCCATGAGCTGCTGCGCTACCAGCTGGCAAAGCCGGTGGGCGGTTCCGGCGTGTCCAGCGTTGACGTGCTGCTGACGCAGGTGACGCTGCAAGATGGTTGCACGGGCCTGGGTTTTTCTTATGTGCTGGCAGGGTCGGGCGCCCCAATGCTGGCGTGCGCGCGCATGCTGTCGGCGACGCTCGCAGGCGCCGAACTGTTTCATCCCGCCGCTACCTGGCGGGGCTTGAACGGTACGTTGAACCGTAGCCGCCGCGGACCAAATTATCTGGCGCTGGCCGCCATCGATATGGCCTTGTGGGACGCTTACGCCCGCACGCGCGGCGAACCGCTGGGCGTCGCCATGGGCGGCGAACCACGCAGCGTGCCGGTATATGGCAGCGGAGGCTATCATGCCGGCCAGTCCGCGCACGAAGTGGCCGACGTCACGCGCACCCACGTGGCCGCCGGCTTCCGTGGAGTGAAGCCGCGTGTCGACGGCAGCCGCAAGGGCGCCACGCTGCTGCAGGCGGCGCGTGATGCAGCGCCGTCGCATATTGAATTGATGTGCGATGCGAACGAGAAGTGCAGCGCGGTGCAGGCGCGCCGTCTGCTGGAGGTGGCACAGGATGCGGGCTATCTCTTTGTCGAGGAGCCGCTGCCGGCATCGGATATTGCGGGTTACCGGGTCTTGGCGCGTGCCTTCCCTTATATGGCGGCGACAGGCGAACATCTGCAAGGCGCCGACGAGTGTTTGCCCTTCGTCTCCGAAGGCTTGTGCAGCGTGCTCCAGCCTGACCTGGCACTGATCGGTGGCCTGACGCCTGCGCTGGAAGCGGCGCGGCTGGCGTCCGCTTTCGGCATCAACGTGGCGCCGCATTTTCTTCCCGGCCTGTTCGTGCATCTGGCCTGGGCCTGTCCGAACGTGAACTGGCTGGAGGACTTTCCTTTGCTGGAGCCGCTGTTCGAAGGCTGGCCATCGATGACCAAGGGTTGTCTGATCGGGCGCGTTGAGCCGGGACATGGCCTGACGCTGGCGTCGGACGTGCTTGAGCGCTACGCCGTCACTACATCAATCTGAGGAGAATACCAATGGCGTTACCTGAAATTCTGAATGGCCGTCTGACGCTGCCGGTCATTGCAGCACCGATGTTCCTGGTGTCCAGCACCGAATCCGTGATCGCGCAATGCCAGGCTGGCGTGGTCGGCTCCGTGCCAGCGCTGAATGCGCGCTCAACCGACGTGCTGGAAGAGTGGATCATCAATATCAAGGCCGCACTGGCGGAAGGCGAAGCGGCGCCGTTTGCCGTCAATATCGGCATCCATCCCGCCAACAGACGCGTGGAGTCYGACCTGGAAGTGTGCATCCGCCATCGGGTGCCGATCATTATCACTTCCCTGCGCGCCTCGCGCGAGCTGGTGCAGCAGGTGCATGCATACGGTGGCATCGTGCTGCACGATGTGACCACGGTGCGCCATGCGCGCAAGGCGCTGGAAGCGGGCGTCGATGGCCTAGTGCTGGTCGCTGCGGGTGCCGGGGGCCACGGCGGTGCGTTGAATCCGATGGCGCTAGTGGGCGAGGTGCGCAGCTTCTATAACGGCTTGCTGGTGCTGGCGGGCGCGGTCAGCAGCGGTGGCGATGTGCTGGCGGCACAAGCGATGGGCTGCGACCTCGCCTATATGGGCACGCGCTTCCTGGCCACGACCGAAACGGCGGCGGCGGACGCCTACAAGCGCATGGTGGTCGGCAGCGGCTCGGCCGACATCGTCAACACGCCTTATTTCTCGGGGCTTCCTGCCAACTATCTGCGCGGCTCCATCGCCGCCAGCGGGCTTGATCCCGACAATCTGCCGGCACAGGATACGGAAGGCAGCATGGCGGCGCGCGGCCGCTGGAAGGATATCTGGGGCGCTGGACAGGGTGCGGGCTGTGTGCGCGAAGTCCTGCCGACACGGCAATTGGTCAGCCGCCTGGTGGACGAATACCGTAGTGCCGCCTGCCGCTTGCTGAAAGACGTGCAAGGCTAAGCGCCACTGTTGCGCAAGTGCGTCCATAGCGCCTCGCCGGCGCGGCTCAGAGGGACGTGCTTGCGGCGGCACAGCGCCACGTCAATGCGTGCGTCCGCCGGCAGTGCGATGCGCGCAACCTGGCTGGCATGTGCTTCGGCGGCGTTATCGAGCAGGGTTGCGACACCCACGCCGTGTTCGGCCAGGCCGACGATGAGCGGCACCGTCTCAACCTCCATCGCAACCTGCATCTTGGCGTGCAGCCGCGTTGATGCATGCTCCAGCACTTGCCGCATGTAGTAATCCTGCGGGAACAGAATGAGCGGGTGCTCGAACAGCTGCTGCCAGCTGAGTGACTTCATGCGCGACAGGGCCGAGCGCTTGGCAACGCAAGCGACGATCTTGTGACTGCTGATGTGCTCAGCGTGCAAGTCGTCCGAATTGCGCCAATCCGAGATCAGGCCGAAGTCGATCTGGCCACTGCGGATTTCCTCCTCGATCGCCTTGGCGCCCGCCTGGCGCACCGACAGTGAAATACCTGGGTATTTGCGGCGAAAGCTGCTCAGCATCGGCGGCAGCACATAGCCGCCGACCATCGCCGGCGCGCCCAGTGTGATGTGGCCCGACGCGAGCTTATTGAAGGCGCTGATGTCCTGGCGCGCATTTTCCAGCTGCGACAACACCGCTTCGGCGTGGCGTACCAGCACATGACCTTCATCGGTCAGCGTGGCGCCGGACTTGTCGCGCACGAAAAGCTTGGCATCCAGCGAATCCTCCAGCTTGTGGATGGCGAGACTAACGGCTGGTTGTGCCATCGGCAGCTTTTCGGCCGCGGCCGTGAAGCTGCCGTGCCGGGCAACGGCGAGGAAGATTTCGAGCTGGCGCAGGTTCATGGTGGCATACCTAGAATATATGGATGGTATTTATTTTATATATTTTTCATATGTTCGGCACCGAACTATACTGGGTTTCATGGAAGGGGAGGTCATCATGAACATCAACTGCCGCGCGCTATTCAAGCTGTTTTCGCAAATGGCGCTTTTGGGATTCGGGGGCGTTCTGCCGTTTGCCTACCGCTACCTGGTTGAGCGGGCGCGCTGGCTGACTGCTGAGGAATTCGGTGCCCTGCTTGGTGTCGCCCAGCTTCTGCCCGGCCCGACGATCTGCAATCTGGCTGTGATTGTCGGACAGCGATTCGCAGGAACGCGCGGTGCGATGGCTGCTCTGGCTGGATTGCTGGTGGCGCCGTTCTTCATTGTGATTGCGTTGGGCGTGGCTTACCAACAATTGGCCACCTCCGCCTTATTCGCCAATGCGCTGCACGGCATGGCGGCCGTCGCGGCGGGCTTGATTCTCGCCACGGCTGCCAAGCTGGCGCACGGCATGTGGAAGCAGGGCGCAGCGCGATCTGCCGCGCCCGAAACCGTCGGCGCGCCGGGCACGCCCGGCTCGTCCGCGGCCGCGAACGATGAAACGCATATCGCTCGGCAAATAGCGCAGTTTGTCCTGCTGGCGATGGCCTTCTTCGGCCTGGGCGTGATGAAGCTTAGTCTGGTGACGGTGGTCTGTGCGCTGGCGCCGTTTGGATTCGTGATGTTTGCATTCGTATGGAGGCTGCCTTGAGCTACGCCAAACTCGGAGGCCTGTCGCTGCACCTGGCCATTCTTTCACTGAGCGCGATTGGCGGTGGCGTAGTGCTGGTGGCACCGGATATACATCATTACGTGGCGGTACAGAACCATTGGCTGACCAGCGAGGAGTTTTCCGCCATGTACGCGCTGGCGCAAGCCGCGCCCGGCCCCAACGTTTTATTTGTCACACTGGTCGGATGGCTGATCGCAGGTCTGCCGGGAGCACTGGCGACAACGCTGGCGGTGATTTTGCCGTCATCGCTCTTTGCGCTGGGCGCTGCGAAGCTCGCCCAGCGGCGCGGCGTGGACGCCGCCAAACCGGCGTCGCGCTGGACGCAAGCCTTGCGTCACACGCTGGCGCCGATGTCGGCGGGCATGCTGGCTGCCGCTGCCTGGAGCTTCCTCAGCATGTCCGGCGCCGGCCTGCTGGCGGTCGGGCTTGCGCTCCTTGCGGCAGCAATCGTGTACGGCACAAAAATCAACCCCGTCTACCTGATCGCCGCCGGCGCGCTGGCCGGCGCTGCGGGCATACTTTGAAGGACAGAGCCATGAGCACAACTGATCAACTCTTTACCAAGCAATCCGACGCCTACCGCGCCGCGCGTCCCGGCTACGACCCGCAACTGTTTGCCTGGCTGGCCGAACTGGCGCCGGGCAGGGCGCTGGCCTGGGAGGCCGGTTGCGGCTCCGGCCAGGCCACCATCGATGTGGCAAAGCATTTCGACAAGGTCATCGCCACCGATGTCAGCCAGCCCCAGATCGACCGCGCGCCCGCTGCGGCAAATGTCAGCTACCGCTGCGAGCCCTCGCAGCAAAGCAGCCTCGAAGCAGGCAGTGTCGATCTCACCCTGGTGGCACAGGCACTGCACTGGTTCGACATTGATGGCTTCTACAACGAAGTGCGCCGCGTCAGCAAACCGGGCGCGCCGCTGGCCGTGATCTCATACAACCTGCTGGAAGCGAGTCCGCAAGTCGATGTGCTGATCCACAAACTGTATAACGAAGTTTTGAACGGCTACTGGGCGCCGGAGCGCGCCCACGTGGAAAACGGCTATCGCTCGATTCCCTTCCCATTCCAGCGCATTGAAACGCCCGCCGCCATGCTCACGGCGCAATGGGACCTGAAGCGCTTCATGGCTTACCTGGAAAGCTGGTCTGCGATTCAGACCTACAAAGAAAAAAACGGCGCCGATCCACTGGCGCCGTTCCGTGATGAATTCGCACGCTGCTGGGGCGACCCGCAGCGCCTGATGACGATTAACTGGCCGCTTTCGGTGCGAGTTGGTGTGGTTGACGGTAAGCCCACACCAGCATAGCGATCGCCGCCAGAATCATCGGCAGGGACAGCATCTGGCCGGAAGTGACCGGAATGCCGGCCACATTGATTTCCCAGTCCGGCGTGCGGAAATACTCGGTGAAGAAACGCGCGCAGCCATACAGCAGCGTGTACATCGCGCCAACCGCCAGCCGCGGGCGCTGCTTGCGCGCATACGGCCACAGAATGCAGAACACCAGGATGCCATCCACCAGCATCTGGTAAATCGGCGAAGGATGGCGCGGCAGTGCATCCACGTTCGGCCAGATCATCGCCCAGGGCAGGTCCGGATTGGTCACCACGCGGCCCGGCAGCTCGGCATTGATGAAGTTACCCAGACGTCCGCAGGCATAGCCCAGCGGGACCATCGGCGCGATGAAGTCATACACGTCCAGCAGGTTGCGCTTCGTTTTGCGCGACCACAGCGCCATGGCGATCAGCACGCCGAGGAAGCCGCCGTGGAAGGACATGCCGCCGTGCCAGACCATAAAGATCTCTTGCGGATTGGAGAAGAAGAAGCCCGGACGGTAGAACAGCACCTCGCCCAGACGGCCGCCGACAATCACGCCCAGCATGCCGTAGAAAAGCATATCGTCCAGATCCTGATTTTTCCATCCCTGGGCGGCGATATGGGGCTGCTTGATGCGCACGCGACCCAGCGCGATGAACAAAGCAAAGGCCAGTACATACATCAGGCCATACCAATGGACTGCGACCGGGCCAAGCTGGAAAGCGACCGGATCGGGCATCGGGTGAACAAGCGGCATTCAGACTCTCTTTCTCATCAAATCGAGGAAGCCCCGCAGCACGGGCGAGGCATTGTCGCGGCGCCAGGCCAGGCCGGTTTCGACCATTGGCGAGTGCTGCGCGAGCGGCCGGTATTCTACTCCTGGCCGTCTCAGATTCGACACGGATTGTGGCACAAGTGCGATGCCCATGCCAGCCGAAACCAGGCTGACGATGGTCTGCATTTGTATCGCCTCCTGACCGATGACGGGCGTAATGCCCGCGCTGCGGAAAACGGCCAGGATAGAGTCATACAAGCCGGGCGAAATCGTCCGGGGGAAGATGATGAGTGGGAGATTGGGCAGCTCGCGCAAGGTGGCCATGTGGACGCCCTTTAATTCCGGTAGCCCCGCCGGGGAGGCCAGGATCAAGGGCTCGCTCAGGACCGACATGTAATCCAGCTCCTGCTTGGCCTTATCCGGCAGAGGAGGAATCAGTAAGCCGGCATCGACGCGGTTCTGCAGCAGATCATCCAGCTGCACATCGGAGGTGGCCTCCTTCAGGGTGATCTGTACATGGGGAAAAGCGGCGCGGTAGGCGCGCAGGGAGGGCGGCAGCACGCTGTAGTCGGCCGAAGACACGAAAGCCAGCGAAAGATGCCCCACGGCGCCCGTAGCGGCCTTCTGCACCAGTTCCGGCAGTTGCTGCGCCTGGACCAGCAGGCGGCGGGCTTCGGGCAGCAGGGCCTCGCCGGCGGGCGTCAGGGCCACGCCGCGGCGGTTGCGGTCGAACAGGTCGGCGCCCAGCATCTCCTCCATAGCGAGAATGGTCTGGGACAGGGGCGGTTGCGTCATGTGCAGGCGTCGAGCGGCCCGCCCGAAGTGCAATTCCTCGGCGACGGTGACGAAATAACGTAGTTGGCGCAGTTCGATATTGGTTGCCATGATATGTTTTGCGACTCACTGATATGCGAATCATATATTTGACAACATGGCGGTGGCAAGGCAAGCTGAAAGTTCTTGATAGAGGAGAACGTCATGCCCCAATACCGCTCACGTACAACCACCCAAGGCCGCAATATGGCAGGCGCGCGCGCTTTGTGGCGCGCGACTGGCATGAAGGACGGCGACTTCGAGAAGCCAATTATTGCTGTGGTGAACTCTTTCACCCAGTTTGTACCGGGCCACGTCCATCTGAAGGACCTGGGCCAGCTGGTAGCGCGCGAGATCGAAGCATCCGGCGGCGTTGCCAAAGAATTCAACACGATCGCCGTTGACGACGGCATCGCCATGGGACACGGCGGCATGCTGTATTCCCTGCCATCGCGCGACCTGATCGCGGATTCGGTGGAATACATGGTCAATGCGCACTGTGCGGACGCCATGGTCTGCATTTCCAACTGCGACAAAATCACGCCGGGGATGCTGATGGCGGCCATGCGCCTGAATATTCCGGCGGTGTTCGTGTCGGGTGGTCCGATGGAAGCCGGCAAGGTGATCAAGTCTGTGAATGGCGGCGAAAAGATCATCAAGCTGGATCTGATCGACGCCATGATCAAGGCGGGTGATTCTTCGGTTTCGGACGCGGATGTGGCGGAGACTGAGCGCTCGGCCTGTCCGACCTGCGGTTCCTGCTCGGGCATGTTCACCGCGAACTCGATGAACTGTCTGACCGAGGCGCTGGGCCTTTCCCTGCCGGGCAATGGCACCATCGTCGCAACCCACAGCGACCGCAAGGAGCTGTTCCTGCGCGCGGGCCGCCTGATCGTCGAACTGGCCAAGCGCCACTACGAGCAGGATGACTACACGGTGCTGCCGCGTTCCATCGCCACCAAGGAAGCATTCGAGAACGCGATGGCGCTGGATGTGTCGATGGGCGGCTCCACCAACACCGTGCTGCACCTGCTGGCTGCGGCGCACGAAGCGCAAGTGCCGTTCACGATGGCGGATATCGACCGCATCTCGCGCAAGGTGCCTTGCCTGTGCAAGGTCGCGCCGATGACGGACAAGTTCCACATCGAAGACGTGCACCGCGCGGGCGGCATCATTTCGATCCTGGGCGAGCTGGCGCGCGCCGGCCTGCTGGACGTGTCGCAGCACACGGTGCACAGCAAGACCATCGGCGAGGCGATTGAAAAATACGATATCAAGCGTAGCGACGACCAGGCGGTGCACCAGCTGTTCCGCGCCGCGCCGGGCGGCGTGCCGACCCAGGTGGCGTTCTCGCAATCGGAGCGTTATGCCTCTTCGGATCTGGATCGTTCCAGTGGTTGCATCCGCGACCTTGAGCACGCGTATTCGAAGGACGGCGGTCTGGCTGTGTTGTACGGGAATATCGCGGAGAAGGGCTGCATCGTGAAGACGGCGGGTGTGGACGAGTCCATCCTGAAGTTCAGCGGCAAGGCGCGCGTGTTCGAAAGCCAGGATGAGGCGGTGGAGAATATCCTCGGCGACAAGGTGCAGGCGGGCGATGTTGTGATCATTCGCTATGAAGGTCCGAAGGGTGGACCGGGTATGCAGGAGATGCTGTATCCGACTTCGTACATCAAATCCAAGGGCCTGGGCAAAGCTTGCGCGCTGTTCACGGACGGCCGCTTCTCGGGCGGTTCGTCGGGCCTGGTGATCGGCCACGCATCGCCGGAAGCAGCGGAAGGCGGCGCAATTGGACTGGTGCAGGAAGGTGACATGATCGACATCGACATCCCGGCGCGCACCATCAACCTGCGCGTTTCGGCCGAAGAACTGGCGCATCGCCGCGCCAGGATGGAAGAGCGCGGCGCCGACGCATGGAAACCGCTGAACCGCAACCGCGTCGTTTCGCAAGCCCTGCAAGCGTACGCCGCCTTAACGACCTCCGCCGACCGCGGCGCCGTCCGCGACCTCACCCAGCTCCACCGCTAACACCCTGGGGTCAGATCCGACATTCGGACATTTTTTGTGTCCGCTATGACGGCTCTGGTCCTGGGCTGCGAATTTGGACTCATTTTGCGAGTTTCTTAAGCCGCACAAGGGTCATGGCGCAGCACCGGCGCGTTGAATTTGCGCGCAAAGTAAAAATTGTCCGAATGTCGGATCTGACCCCACGGTGGGGTTATTTCTTTTTTTTATCGCCGAAGCTTTGTTTGACGCGGTCTTTGCGGCGTTGCGCATCGACATCGTGGGCTTTGCGTTTGTCGAGGCCGAGCATGGGTTCGATGAATTCGAACCAGATGAAGGCCACCACCATCAGCCCGATAATCCACAGCCATGGCAGCTCGGCAAATTTCCAGACTTCGAAATACTTCAGCGCACACAGCGCCACGATAACAAGAATGATAGGCATTGGTCTCTCCCCCGATAACGCCATCTTACAAAAGATTCTGCTTGTCGTGGAGCAATATTCGCCAGCGAGTCAACCCACCCGGCCAACTCCGCGTTGATTTCGCACAAGCCTGCGTATTAACCGTTAGAATTGTGGCAGGATTTACTTTGGAGAAAATGATGAAACGTTCCCTGATGGTTGGTATGTTGCTCGCTTCTGCCTTCGCTTCGCAAGCCGCTTTCGCTAACGCGGATCTGGCCAAAGCCAAGAATTGCATGGCTTGCCACGCTGTTGCGAACAAGCTGGTCGGCCCTGCGTACAAGGATGTCGCGGCGAAATATGCCGGCCAGAAAGACGCCGAGGACAAGCTGGTGCAGAAAGTGATGAAGGGCGGTTCCGGCAACTGGGGCGCCATCCCGATGCCTGCTAATCCGCAGGTGTCCGAAGCCGAAGCGCGTACCCTGGTGAAATGGGTGCTGGCGCAGAAGTAATCGCGATAAGCACGCGCCAAAGAAAAAGCCGGGAATCATCCCGGCTTTTTTTATTTCACGACTTCAATCCGTGACTTCTTGCCGTTCTTGAACGTGAACAGCGTCAGCGCTCCATCCTTGATGTCGCCATACTGGTCGAACGCAATCAGGCCGCTGTTGCCCTGGTACTTCACTTTGAACAGGGATGGCAGGTATTTGGCAGGATCGGCGGACTTGGCCTCGGCCATCGCYGTCGCCATCGCCATCACCGCATCATAGCCATACGGCGCGTAGATCTGCACGTCTTTGCCGAAGCGCTTCTTGTAGCGTGCCGCGAATTCGTCGATCTTCTTTTCCTGCTCCGGCGTTACGCCTCCAGCTTCCGCGCAGGTGACGAT
>NZ_JBFRDW010000042.1:0-16716 GCF_052113985.1 Pseudoduganella sp. RAF53_2
CATCCGACTCGCGGCAAGTAAGTTCGGCGCGGCTCCAGCTGTTGTCGATGATCCGTTTTGCGTCCTCGCTCAAGTAGCTTTGGCCGCAGCTCAGCGCCGTGATCGCTGGCTTGAGCTCATCGAGCACGCAGTTCTGCAGCAGGTAACCGTGAATGCCGGATTGCAGGGCGCGCCGTATTTCGCCTTCTTTGTTGTAATGCGTGATGACCAGGATGCGGGCCTGATCGAATTCGCGGCGGCGTGTCAGGTCCAGACCTCGTTGATAGTCGGCGATCACGATGCCGGGCCCCTGTTCATCGTCGCGGCAAAGAATCACGCCGGCCAGGTTATCGCAAAGCGTGGCGAGGCCGATGTTGACGATCGGGTCGCTGTGTATCAGGCGTATTCGAGTCATATCAGTGTGCAGCGGAAGCTGCGTCGGACATTTGGCCACGCACTGGTTTGGTCAGCCAGATCAGCGGAATGATGGCGATGAAGATCACGCCGGAGATCCAGAACACATCGTCCAGTCCCAGCATCGCGGCCTGCGCTACGACGCTTCTTTCGAAGCTGGCATAGGCCTGTTGTGGATTCACATGCAGCGCGGTTTGCAGCTGTTGCAGGCTGTCGGTGAACAGGGGATTGTTGGCGTGCGCCTGGTCGATCAGCCGCGCGTGGTGCAGGATGGAGCGGTTATTCCACGCCGTGCTGGCGATGGCCGTGGCAGCTGCGCCGAAGAACACGCGCACGAAGTTCGACAAGCCGGCGGCGGCGGGGATCAGCTCCGCCGGAAGGCCAGACAGGATGATGGCTGTCAGTGGCACGAAGAACAGCGCCATCGGTATACCTTGCAGCAGCGTTGGCAAAATCAGCGTCCACAAATCCACATCAAGGAAGTAGTTCGAGCGCAGGAAGAACACGACGGCGAAGCCGACGAAGGCCGCCGTGCCGAGCACACGGGCATCCGACCGTGGCATGAGTTTGGCCATGACGGGCGCCAGCAGCACGGCGAAGACGCCCAGTGGCGCGGTGGCCATGCCTGCATCGACAGAGCGGTAACCCAGGTATTGCTGCATCCACTGCGGCAGCAGCACGAGGTTGGCGAAGAACACGCCGTATGCGACGGAGATCGCCACCGTCCCGCCAAGGAAGTTCCTGCCCATGAACAGGCGCAGATTGACGATGGGGTGCGCTTCGGTCAGTTCCCAGATCACGAAGAAGGTGAAACTCAGCGCGGCGAAGATGGCCAGGCCGACGATCAGCGGCGACTGAAACCAGTCCAGGTCCTTCCCCTTGTCGAGCATGATCTGTAGCGAGGCGRCCCAGGCCACCAATGAGGCCAGGCCCACGGTATCGAAAGGAAGCTTGCGCGAAGGCGTGTCGCGATCCTTGTAGATGGCCCAGGTCACGGCCGCGGCGAACAGGCCGACCGGCACATTGATGTAGAAGATCCACGACCAGGAATAGCGGTCCGTCATCCAGCCGCCGAGGGCAGGGCCGGCGATCGGGCCGACGGTCGCAGTCATCGACCACAGTGCCAGTGCCAATCCGCTCTTGGCCTTCGGATAGGAGCTAAGCAGGATGGCTTGCGACAGCGGGATCAAAGGCCCGGCGACCGCGCCTTGCAGCACGCGCGCCGCCAGCAGCACGGGCAAAGTCGGCGCCACGCCGCATAGCCAGGACGAAATTACAAACAGCAGAATGGCGGCGACAAACAGCTTGATCTGGCCCATGCGCTGCGTTAGCCAGCCGGTCAGCGGGATCGACACGGCGTTGGCCGCCGCGAACAGCGTAATCACCCAGGTGCCTTCGTCCACCGATACGCCGAGGTTACCCGAGATCGTGGGAATGGCCACGTTGGCGATGGACGAATCCAGCACGTTCATGAAGGTGGCGAGCGCCACTGCGAAAGTGGCCAGCACCAGCCTGCCGCCTGTCAATGGCGGCGGGTTCCCTGGTTTGATGGGAGTGTCCATGAGGGCTCCTTAATGCACGCTCTGGTTGCCTGCAATGATGGCGGCAATTTCCGCGTCAGCTTCCTTGCCGTAGTTGTCGAACACGGACGTCTGGAAGCTGGTGCGCGCCGCAGCGAGCTGGGAGCCATTGCGGTCATGCGTGTCGACTTCCACTGCCATCGACAGGCCGATGCGCAGTGGATGATCTTTCAGCTCTTTCGGATCGAGCGCGATGCGCACCGGAAGGCGCTGTACCACTTTGATCCAGTTGCCGGTMGCRTTCTGCGCCGGCAGTACCGCAAACGCGCTGCCCGTACCGGCCGAGAAGCCGATGATCTTGCCGTGATAGTCAACGTCTTTGCCATACAATTCCGCGTGCAGGGTAACCGGCTGGCCGAGATGGACTGCCTTCAGCTGGCTCTCCTTGAAGTTGGCGTCCACCCAAACGCCATCGAGGGGAACGATCGCCATCAACGGCGTGCCTGCTGCCACGCGCTGGCCCAGTTGCACCGAGCGTTTGGCGACATAACCTGTCACAGGTGCCGGAACATTACTGCGCGCATAGGCCAGATAATCGGCGCGCAGACGGGCCGCAGCTGCCAGAACGCTGGGATGTTCGCCGATGTGCTGCTGCGTGGTTTGCGCGCGGTTGGCGGCAAGTTGCTGCTGCGCCGCAGCCAGCGCTGCCTTGCGTTCCCTGATGGCGTCGCGTGCGTGGCCAAGGTCTTCGGCCGACACTGCGCCTGCCATATCGGCTGACTGGCGGCGTTTCAGATCATCCTCGGCGCGCGCCAGTTCGGCCTGGCGCTGGGTGATCTGCGCGCTGAGCGTGCTGTTGTTGACGTACAGTGTGCTGACCTGCTGCACGGCTTGCGCCAATGCTGCTTTGGAGCGCTCCAGTTCAATGCGGGTATCGGCCGCGTCCAGCTTTACCATGCTGTCGCCGCTTTGAACGATCTGCGTATCATCGGCAAAGATGCCCACGACGGTGCCGCCGATCTGGGAGTTCAACTGCACCAGATTGCCGTTGACGTAGGCGTCGTCCGTCTCTTCGAAATACTGGCTGTAGCTGAAGTAGTAGGCTGCCCAGGCGACAGTGGCGCAGACGGTTGCTGCGCCCAGGATGATCAGGGCGACGCGGCGTTTGGATTTAGGAGCGGTTTGGACTTGGTCGTTCATGATGTCATCTCTTGAAATTATTTTGCGGAGTTTTCGTTGTCGCCGAAGCCGCCACCCAGTGCGGCGGCGAGGCCGATTTGCTGATCGCGGCGGGCATTGCGCAGATTGGCCATGGTCTGTTCGGCGGCAATGACGTTAAGGCGTGCCTGCAGCTCGTTCTGCTGCGTGCTGAGTCCCGCCTTGTACTGGCTGGCGGCCAGCTGCCAGTTGCGCCGGGCGGCGTCGCTGGCGGATTGCGCATCGTTCAGTTGCACGTCGGTGCTGCGGATGCGTGCCACTTCGGTCGCCACCTCGGATAAGGCTGTAATCAGCGTTTGGTTATAGTTGGCCACGGCGTAATCGAAATCGGCGTAACGGCCCTTGAGCTGGGCGCGCAGGGCGCCGCTGTCGAAGATCGGCAAATGCACGGCAGGGGCGGCCGACAAGCTGCGGCTGGACGCGTTGAGGAAGCGGCCGAAGCCAAAGGAATCCAGGCCAACCGCGGCGCTCAGGTTCAGGTTGGGATAGAACTCCGCCTTGGCCACGGAGATGTCTTGCGTCCGGGCGTCGACAGACCAGCGCGCCATGGCGATATCGGGACGGCGCGATACCAGGTCCGCCGGCAGATTGTCGGGCAGACTGTCCTGTTGCGCGTTGCCTTCAGCGAGCGCAGGACGTGCGATGAGCAGGCCGCGATCGGGACCCGCACCCAGCAAGGCGGCCAGCTGGAAGCGCACGTCCGTGATTTTGCCATCCAGTGCCGCCAGCGAGGTCTGACTGCTGGCGATGGCGCGGTTGATGTTCTGTAGTTCGACTTCGGTTTCCAGACCGGCGCGGGTGCGCGCGGTGCTTAACTGGCGTAGTTGCTGGCGCTGTGCGATGTCGTCGGCCGCCAGGTCGCGCTGTTGATAAAGGCCGGCCAGCTCATTGTAGGTGTGGGCGATGGCAGTGCTCAGGGCCAGTTTTACCTTTTCTTTTTCTGCTTCGGCGTACAACAGGCGCGAAACAGACGCCCGCTCCGCCGCGCGGTGTCTATCCCACACGTCCAGTTCATGGGAAGCGCTCAGCAGCGCCTTGTTCTCGGTCTGGTAGGAACCTGCGACCGGCGGCGGCACCAATGCATTTGATGTGTAGCGTTGGCGCGTGACGCTGGCGTCCAGATTCACCTTGGCGCCGGCCGCAGCGTAAGTGCTGTCGCTATAGGCTGCTGCTGCGGCGACGCGCGCCTTGGCCTGATCCAGGGTGGGACTGTTCTTCAGTGCTTCGGCAATCAGGGCGGCCAGCTGCTGATCGCCGAAGCGGCTGGCCCAGTCGGCCGAGGGCCAGTGCCCATGCTCATCAGCCAATGCTTGAGATGCAGCGTAGTCTGCTGGCTGGGCGGTTTGAGCGCTGCTGCCGATGCCTTTATAGCTGACGCAACCCGGCAGGACGGCTGCCGTGGCCAGCGAGAGCAGGAGTGAAACGGCCTTTTTCTGAGTTCGCATGATCTGACTTAATCGGGTGAAGGAAACATGGCCGCCAGTGTAGAGCGGCGATCAACAAGGAGGTAGGCATGCAATAGGCCGCACGGTGGTGCATGGAACGCACCAATCGCATCGGTGCGGTGAAGTCAACACGATGGTGCTTCCCACATGCCTAGCGCTACGCGACAGCCATTCCTACAATTAATTCGTGGTCAATAACTTAATGAGGAGCTATTCATGCGTACTACTGTAATCACGCTGGCCTGCTGTCTGGCTGCGTCCAGCGCCGCCCATGCGGCCGATGTCAAATCCATTTCCCGCCTCGCTGCAGGACCGGATAATGTGCTGTTTGTCGCCGACTGGAAGGCGGCGAAGGTGCACGCGCTTACCCTGCCGGCTGCGCAGCAAAAGCCGAGCGGAACGCAATTCAACATTCTCGATCTCGAAGGACTGCTATCCAAACAGGTCGGCGGCGGAAAAATTACGGTTGAAGATATGGTTGTGCGTCCCGGCACGGCGGAAGCCTATGTCGCGATCAGCTATGGCGCTGCGAAGACACCCGCACTGTTTGTGGTCACGAGCGACAACAAGGCCCGCCGCATCGATCTGAAAGCGGCGAAAGCTACGTCGGTGGCGCTGCGCAATGCCAATACATCGGACTACAAAATCTGGAAAGAGACACCGCAGCGCAGCTTCACGGTGACCGACATGAAGTGGCGTAACGGCGAACTGTTCGTGGCGGGTCTTTCCAATCAGGACTTCGCTTCAACGCTGCGCCGGGTCAAATATCCATTCGGCGCCGATCAGTCGATCAGCTCTGTGGAGATTTATCACACGGGTCACAATCTGGTGGAAACCCGTGCACCGATTCGCGCGATGAGCTTTGCCAACTGGGGCGGCAAGTCCTATCTGGTGGCTGCCTACACCTGCACGCCCGTGGTCCTGATTCCGCTCGACGATCTGAAGGATGGCGCCCACATAAAGGGCAAGACGATCGCTGAGCTAGGCTATGGCAACACGCCAGCCGGCATGATCTCGTACTCCAAAACCGACAATGGCAAGACGGAGGATTACCTGCTGCTGGTGAATTTCGAGCGGGTGTCGAACATCATTCCGGTATCGCAGCTGGAAGCCGCCGATGCCCGTCCTGGTCTGGAAAAGCCTGTGCCATATGGCCAGATTGCCGGTCTGGATGTAGCGCAGRCCCCGCTGGTAGGCGCTCTGCGGCTCGATAATCTGGACGACAAGTCCTTCCTGCTGGTGCGCCGCTTCCTTGAGAAGGACACGCTGCAGCTGGTTTCCGTCAGCAAGGAGCTGAGCTTCCGCCTGAGTGACCACCTTTCGGAATACGCTTTCCCTGACTTCCGGTTCAAGGACAACGCCTTCCAGCTCCAGTATGTGAAACCTCGTCTGGATCAGATCATGAAGGATGAAGGCTTCCCTGATCTGGTCAAGGCATCGGAGTAAGCCATGCGCCTGCTACAGTGGATTGGCATCCTGGCGTTTGCGGTAGCCGCCAATGCGGCGCAGGCCGAAGCGCGCATCTTGCTGGTGCATCCGTCCGCGCCACAGATACCAGCCAATCTGCTGCGCATCTCCATCGAGTTTGCAGCACCGATTGAAGGACCGGTGCTGCCCAGGCTCGCTCTGATGCACGCGGACGGTGCTGCGATTCAGGAGCCGTTTCTGGAACAGGAACTCTGGTCGCCGGACGGCAGGATTCTGACGGTGCTGCTGCATCCGGGCCGCGTCAAGAGCGGCTTGAATGCGCACGATGAACTGGGGCCGATTCTGGCGGAGCAGGATGATGTGGTTCTGACGCTGGACGGGGCGCCTGTCCGGCAGTGGCACGTCGGCGCGGCCAAGACAGACGGGCCGGCAGCATCGGCCTGGAAGCTGTCGGCAGTGCACAGGGCATCCAGGCAAGTGCTTGTTGTGACACTGGATGGACCCATCGATGGCAGGGATGCGGGCTATCTGGCCATCGTCGATGGGCATGGCCGGCGAGTCGAAGGGCGTGCCGGGCTCCAACAAGGCGAGAGCGTCTGGACCTTTACGCCGCAGAAGCCGTGGCGCGCCGGGAAGTACCAACTTGTTGTACGCGGCACCCTRGAGGACGCCGCCGGCAATCGCCTGAACGGCCACTTCGAAACTTCCGCGGATATGCCGCGCGGCCCAGCGGCCGATGAAGCCGTGGCGTTCTCAGTCGACTAAGCGTCGCTGACTTCGCGCGTGAATCGCTTGCGGTATTCCGTAGGCGCGATACCGAGATTGCGCTGAAACGTCACGCGCATTCTCTCCTCATCGCCGAAACCGGTCGCACGGGCGATCTGGCCCATGCTGCGGCTGGAATCTTCCAGCATCCGCTGCGCTGCTTCGAGCCTGAATACCTCCACCGCCTTGGCGGGAGAGCGGCCGGTTTTCTCCTTGTAGACACGGGCGAAGTTACGCGTACTCATATTCGCCCGTTCAGCGAGATGTTCGACGGTCAGCGTCTGGCGGCCAAGGTTGTCGGCGATCCAGAGATGCAGATCGTCGAATGCCACGCTGTGCTGGGTTTGCGCTTGCAGCAGCATGCTGAATTGCGATTGGCCGCCCGGACGCTTCAGGAAGACGACCAGTTCTCTTGCCACTTCCAGCGCGATTTCGCGGCCGCAATCGGCTTCGATCAAGGCCAGCGCGAGATCGATCCCCGTTGCCACGCCGGCGGACGTCCAGATCTCGTCCTGTTGGACAAAGATCGCATCGGAGTCGACTTCAATGGCGGGATAGCATTCCCGGAGCACGTCGCACAAACTCCAGTGCGTGGTCGCGCGTTTCCCTTCCAGTAGTCCCGCCTTCGCCAGTAGAAACGCGCCGCTGCCAAGTGCCGCTGTGCGGCGCGCTATACCGTAAGATAGACGCAGCCATTCCACCAGTTCCGCCGACTGCTCCACTGAGGGAGCGATGTCCTGGCAGCCTGGGATAAAGATGGTGTCAGTCTCATTCACGGCGACATCGACCAGGGCCGAAGTGTGCAGCGCCACGCCTTCCAGCGCGGGCACCAGGCCCCCGCTTACGCTGGCAGTGCTGCACTCATAGCTCGCCAGTCCACGCTTCTTCAAACGTTGCGATGCCAGCCAGAATACGGTTTGCGGGCCGGCCAGGTCGAGCATCTGCATGCCGGAAAATGCGATAAACAAAATGTGCCGCTTCCTGTTGATCGAAACTGGCTTGATTTCCGGGGTGTCTACCATTTACGCTTGATTCTTCCACTACAAATTACGGCCTCAGTAGCTGGGGCCTGCCGGACGCAATAGTGCCATGAAGCGCGAATTGAAGTAGTCCAATGTCTGGGCCATGAATCGACTTTTCAGTTGATCCATCGGGGTGCCCGCTTATTCATCCATGATGCGTGCGATACGCTGCCCCAGTTCGGCCGCTTGTGCGGCGGAGCTGATATTCGTGAATCCCAGCAGAAGACCGCATTGGCCGGGCGAACCGGCGTACCACTCGGATAGTACCTGCGGCGCCATGCCGTCTCCGCGCATGCGGTCGGCCAGCGCTTTATCGCTGCCATCGGCAGTCAGCGCCAGAAGATGCATGCCGCCATGCTGCGGCGCGAACTGCAGCCGGTCGCCGAGGACACTGCTCAAACCATCAATGGCAAGCTGGTGCCGTTCGCCATACAGCTCGCGCATGCGCTGCACGTGGCGCGAGAAATACCCCTCCAGCATGAAATTGCTGACGATCGTTTGCGTGAGCACCGGACAGCCGGTCGCGATCACGCTGCAGGTATTCTCGAAGATGTCGACCAGTGCCGGTGGCACGACGACGTAGGCCAGACGGATGGAGGGGAACAGCACTTTGCTGAAGGTGCCGCAGTGGATCACGCGGCCCGCAGTACCGCAGCTGGCGAGCGCCGGCAAGGGACGGCTGACATAGCGGAATTCGCCGTCGTAATCGTCCTCGATCAGCCAGGCCTGCTTTTGCGCGGCCCAGTCCAGCAATGCGCGGCGCCGGCATGCGGACAGTGTGGCGCCCAGCGGCGACTGATGCGCGGGCGTGACGACGGCAGCACGCGCATCCGGCGCCAGCGACAGGCCAAACGGCACCGCCAGCCCTTCCTGGTCAACAGGAACCGGCACCGGCATCAGGCCGGCGCCGCGCAGCAAGGCAACCGTGGGTGGATAGGCCGGTTCTTCGATCCAGACCTGTTCGCCGGGCGCGAGGAGGGCGCGCATGACTAGTTCCATTGAGCTGCGATAGCCGGACGTGATGAAAACCTGCTCCGGTGCGCAGTCGATGCCGCGTCCGATCTTCAGATATCCTGCGATGGCGCTGCGCAGTTCGGGCGCGCCAAAGCACGATTCCTTGACCATATGATGCAGCTGCGTGGCGCGTGCCGCACGCGCAGCCAGCCGCGCCCAGGTCTTGCGCGGGAAGGCGTCCAGCGCAGGCAGCCCCATTTGAAAGGGTCTGGGTTTCGAGGCGCCGCCATCCATTTCACGCGGGGCGGGGCGCGTACGCACAGGCTGGCGCGTCTGCGCAGCGGAAGCCAGTCTGCCTGCAATCACGCAACCGCCCTGGCCGCGCGCTTCCACATAGCCCTCTGCGATCAGCAGCTTGTACGCCGTGGCGACAGTGCCGCGCGCGAGCCCGAGTTCCTGTGCCAGTGCGCGCGTGGCCGGCACCCGGTCGCCGGGCCGCAGCAGGCCGGTTTCGACAGCCTCGCGTACGCGCTGATGGATCTGCCGGTATAGCGGGATCGGGCTATTGCCATCGAGCGTAAGGTGCTCTTTAAATTGTAGATGCATGCGGACGGACGTTAATGCTGGGCGTGATGAAGGTCGCCCCAGTTATAGAGATCCATGGCGCGGATGGCCTGGGTCATGTAATCGACGAAGACCCTGATGCGGGCGGGCAGGTGATGGCGGCTCAGGAAGCAGATGAAGTGGCCGCGATCGTCCGGCGCATATTGGGCCAGGCACACCACCAGCTCGCCGGAGCGCAAATGATCGCTGATCTGGTAGCCCGCCAGCTGGGCCACACCTTCGCCGCGCAGCACGGCTTGCAGCACCAGGTCCGGATCGTTGAAACAATGCGATGCCTTGGGGGCCACTTTCTGCATATGCCCCTGGACCTTGAATTCCCATTCATAGATGCGGCCGGAGGCTAACCGCAAATTCACGCAGCGATGGTTCGCCAAATCCTCGATACATTGCGGAAGGCCGTACTGCCGGGCGTATTCCGGTGAGGCACAGATATGCATCTGCATCGGAACCAGTTGTTTGGCCACGACCTGGCCATCGTCAACCCGGCCATTGACGAAGGAAATGTCGATACGGTCCGAAACGAAATTGGCCTGTTTTTCATCCAGTATCAAATCCAGCGCGATATCGGGATACTGGTCGTAGAAGCCGCGCAGCAAGGGCGCCACGATCTTCCGGCCAAAGCCCGCCGTTGCGCTGATGCGTAGCTGTCCGCGTGGCGAGCAGCTACGCAGCGCCTGCATCTCTTCGACAGAGCGGATGATGCATTCGACGCCGGGCCGGCACGATTCATAGAACAGCTGCCCCTCGTCGGTCAGCGAGGTGCTGCGCGTGGTGCGCTGAAACAGGCGCGTATTGAGTTGCTCCTCCAGGCGCTGAACGCTGCGGCTGACCGCCGAGCGTCCGATGCCAAGCCGATGTGCGGCGCTGGCAAAGCTGCCTTCATGGACCACGGTAATGAATGCGATGACGCCAGCATAAGTCGTCGAAAAGCTCGCGGCGAGGGGATCGCTACTGTGTTGTTCAGGATTCATGTTCAGCGAGGCAGATAACACGGGGGACACGCTGAAATTGTAGGAGCGCTGATCCGGGAAAAAGTGCCAAATTTCCCGGATTTTATGCCAGCGCCATTAGGCATTTAGTGAGAGGGAGAGCTCATGCCTGAAGGCCGCTGATGACTGAGGCCGCGGTGATTTGCTTCAGACTGGTGGGGCCCGCCTGGCGCATGATGGTTTCGAACTCACGCTGTAGAATGGAGAGAACCGCTTCCACGCCGGGCTGGCCGAATGCGGCCAGGCCCCAGCAATAAGGCCGCCCGATACCGACAGCGGTAGCGCCCAGTGYCAGCGCCTTGTACACATCGGTGCCGCGCCGCACACCGCCATCAACCAGCACCGGCACCTTCCCGTCGACGGCCTTGACCACGGCGGGCAGGGCGCTGATGGTGGATTGCAGGCTTTCTTCGGCGCGTCCGCCGTGGTTGGAGACGATGATGCCGTCCACGCCGGCCCGCACCGCCTTCTCCGCATCTTCGGCCGTCATGATGCCCTTCAGGAGAATTTTCATTTTGGTGCTGTTACGGAGCTTGTTGACGAACTCCCAGGTCATGCCGGTGCCATACAGATTGGTGACCTTCGATACGTCAACGCCCTGGAACATGGGCTTGCGCGACACCTCATTGGCGAAGCCGCCGCCGTGGCAGGCGATGCAAGTGCGGTCGTCGTTGCGGCGCAGGCGGAACAGGGTTTGCGTATTGCGTCCACCCTGGCGATCCACGGTCAGCACCAGCGCCGGCGTGCCTGCTGCCTCGGCCTTCCTGATCAGGGCCATCGTCACGCCCCAGTCGTCGGTGGGATACAACTGAAGCCAGACCGGCGAGCCATGTTCCTTGCTGACGTCCGCGATCGCAGAATTGCCGACCGTCGACAGAATCATATGCATGCCCTTTTTGCGGGCCGCGCGTGCAACGGCTATTTCGGCGTCGGCGTGGAATGCACCCTGGCTGCTGACCGGGGAGAGGAAGATCGGACTGGCGTATTCCAGGCCGAACAAATGCATGCGCGTGTCGATCTTGCGCGCATCGATCAGGCGGCTAGCCTTGATGCGCACTTTGGCGTAGTCCTCGCTGTTGGCGCGCAGGGTGGCGTCGCCATCGACGCCGGTCGCCAGGTAGCCGTAGTGCGCCGGCGGCAGGGCCTTGCGGGCGGCGGGTTCGAAATCGAATACGTCCAATGCATCCTCGGGCGAGTCGATGATGTCGCCGATCTTCTTGGTTTGCGCGCGCAGTACATCGTAGCTCTGCGCCAGTGAGATCGAGGGAAGTGCGGCAAACAGCGGGCTGGAGGCCAGGTAGCGCAGCAATTGGCGGCGGGCGTCGATATGATTCATGTCCATGTCCTTTGATGGCGTTCAGATGAAGTGCAATCGATTCTAGGATTTGGACCGGGCGGCCGGTAGGCATGCGGCGGGCAGCACCATGGTGCATGGCGCACACCAATCATGGCCCAATGCGAAAAGCGGAATATGGCTCTAAAGTTGCCGCGCGAGTTGCCGCACAATGGGTGGACTCAACAACTCGGGCGTCCTATGGTCAACTCCATTTCTTCCAATCCGGCGGCGCATCCAGCCAACACCGCGCGCAAGCAGCCTTCCGTTTATCAGGCCCAGGCCGATTCAGCCAAGGCCGACGCCGATGCAGCCGCACTCGCCGCGCAGAATGCCGCCGGTGTCGCCAGTCTGGCGGCCAAAGGATTCACGCTGACCGTGCGCTCCTTCGCCGGTGACTACAAGGACAAGGTGCTGGCCGACGTCGACAAGGACCAGGACCATATGATCTCGGCCGCAGAACTGGGCAGCCAGGTGCAGGCCGGCGGCGGCAGCGCACAGGACACCGCGGCGCTGTATGCCGCCATGGACATGGACAAGGACGGCAAGGTGACCGCAAAAGAATTCGAAGACAGTCTCCCTGATCCATTCAGCAGCGCAGCCTTCATCAAACGATTGAACTCGCTGGTTGCCAAGGATTCGACCAAGCCTGCCGACGTGATGGCGCTGTACCGCGCGCAGGCCGACAGCGACAGTACGCCAGCCTTACTGGCGGGCCTGGCAAAATAACTTGTGCCGTAAATGTGAAAATTCACTTGGCTGACGTTGCCGAAGGCGCTGCAGCAGCCGTACCTGAGCCGGCCGCCATCGCGCTGATGGTCCCGGCCCTTGGCCTGCTTGGCGTCATGYCGCGTCGCCGCCAGCATGGTGCGGCACGATAAGCCCTTCGAGGGCAGACGGCCTTACAGTGGGTCGAAGCCGTAGAGCTGCGCCGGGTTGTCGACCAGGATCTGCTTCTGGATTTTCTCGTCGTGGGTGTAGGCGTAGAACAGGTTGWCCAATTCGCCGTCGTTCGGCATGTCCTTGGAAATGTTCGGATGGGGCCAGTCGGTGCCCCACAGCAGGCGTTCCGGCGCGGTGGCGATCAGTTGCTGCGCGAAAGGAATCGCGTCCGTGAAGGGGCGCTTGCCGGCGGATACACGCTCCGCGCCGCAGATCTTCACCCAGGCCAGCGGGTTCTCGCGCATCAGTTGCAGCAGTAGCTGGAAGGGACGCTGTTCCAGTCCCTGTTCGGCGCGCACGCGGCCCATGTGGTCGATCACGAAAGGCACGGTAATCTTGCGCAGCAGGTCCTGCTGTTCGGGGATGTTCTCCGCATCGAAGTGCAGCACGATGTGCCAGCCCAGAGGGGCGATGCGTTTTACCATCGTTTCGATCACCGACACGTCCGGCACGCCGCCCAGGTGCTTCACGAAATTGAAGCGGATGCCGCGAATACCGCCTGCATGCAGGTCGGCCAGCGCATTGTCTGTAATGTCCGCATTCACATTCGCCACGCCGCGATAGGCGCCGTTGCTGGACTTGATGGCGTCCAGGGTGACGGTGTTGTCGGTGCCGTGGCAGCTGGCGTGCACGATCACGGCGCGCGAAACGCCGAGGCGGTCATGCAGCGCGCGCAGCGCCTCTACCGGCGCATCCGGCGGCGTATAACTGCGGTCGGGCGCGTAAGGGAATCTGGACGCAGGGCCGAACACATGGCAGTGCGCATCGCAGGCACCGGGCGGCATGCGGTAGGCCGGTTTGACGGGGTTCGGATCGGGGGGCAGGCAAGTTTTCATAAGGCGTTTTGAGTAAAGATGATTCTGTGAGGCTGATTGTGCCCACCATGCCGACTCGTTACAATGGCAATACCTCACTAGCTAATATGCGATTTCTGCATAGCTGAACCGCCATGAATCTCGACCAGCTCGAAGCCTTTGTCCACGTCGCTGAATTGAACAGCTTTACCCGCGCATCGGCCATTCTGGGCCGCACGCAGCCCGCGCTGAGCCGGCTGGTGCGCCAGCTGGAAGTGGACCTGCGCCAGAACCTCTTGCGCCGCAACGGCCGCGGCGTGGTGCTGACGGAAGCGGGCAGGGTGCTGCTGGAGCACAGCAAGGGCATCCTGCATCAGGTGGATAGCGCGCGGAATGCGCTGAACAATTTGCAGGGATCGCTGGACGGGCATTTCCGCATTGGCCTGGCGCCTAGCGTGGCACGCTTTGCCACGCTGGCGCTGGTGCATGGCTTCCGCGAGCAATTCCCGCAAGCCAGCATTACCGTGTCCGAAGGGCTGTCCAGCAATCTGGCGGAATGGCTGGCGATGGGCAGGATCGATGCCGCCATCATGTACGACACCGGTGAAACCGCGCTGGTCGACAAGCGCGTGCTGTTCACGGAAGAGATCTTTCTGATCAGCCGCCGCGACGCCAAGGTGCCGTCTTCCATCACGCTGGCAGAGCTGCATAAATATCCCCTGATTATTCCGGGCCGCACGCACGCGATCCGCACCCTGGTGGAGATGTATGCGGCGGAGCGCGGCGTGCAGCTGAATATCGCGCTGGAAATCGACGCCGTGCCGCCGTTGCTGGATCTGGTGGACGAGGGCTTCGGCCACGCCGCGCTGGCCTTGAACGCGATCCTGGCCGACCCGCGCAAGGACCGCTTCCGCTGCACACGCATCACCGATCCTGTGATTCAGGGGCGTATGGCGATCGCCACCAGCAACCAGCACCCGATGTCGCGGCTGGCCACGCGCGCGGTGGCCATGCTGGAGAGCGAAATCATGCCGCTGTATGAAGCGCGCCAGAAAAATATCGACGCTTACCTGGGCTGAATCAGAACAGGTGGCGGATGCCGACGGCGTAGCTGTTGCCCTTCACGCGGCCATCGATATGGTCGTACAGATAGGTGGCATAGATATCGGTACGCTTTGACAGATAGTGGTCGTAACCGAGGCCGCCAGTATTGTGGGCGCCGGTGTGGACGGCCGGATTGTCCACCGTGGTGCGAGCCCACGAGGCGAGGATCGATCCCGTTGCGGTGACCGGCACGGAAGTGCCCAGTTGCCAGGTGCGCGAAGTGACGTTGGTGATATTGTTGTCGGTGTGCTGCGCCGAAGCGTACAGCTTGGCCCAGCCCGCGTTGTAAGCCACGCCGGCCAGGTAAGCGTCCTGACTGGTCGATGGCGCCACGGCTGCCGTGCGATCGCGCTGGGCCGAGAACACTGCGGTCAGCGCACCGTTCACGTAGCGGAAATGCAGGCCCGCGTTATAGACCTTGTTGTTGCCGGCTACTTCGCCCGGCGCATACACCACGGTCGTGCTCAAGCCGCCCACGGTTGGCGCCACGTACTGGATCACGTTGTTCCATACGGTGTCGCCGATGACGGTGTTGCTGAAGGACRCCACATAGCYTTGCACCACCAGCGGCGAGAACACCACGGAAGAACCGAAGGGATTCACCATCTGCATCGACACGTAATAAGGCGAGGTGTGTCGGCCAAAAGTCAGCTGGCCATAAGCGCCGGAGAGGCCTACCCAGCCGCTGCGTGAAAAGCCGGTCGGGTCAGCGGCACTGCGGCCTGCGCCGCCGGTATCGGGCTGGAAGAATTGTTCGAGCTGGAAGACTGCTTTCATGCCGCCGCCCAGATCTTCACTGCCACGTACGCCCCACCAGGACGTGGTCAAGCCGCCGGAGCCGACGACGGCAGTGCGTGCCACGCTGTCGCTGCGTTTGATGCTGCCGGCATAGCTGCCGATCAGACCATAGATTTCTACGCCGTCCGCTGCATAGGCATAGCTGGTACTTGCAAGAAAAAGGGCAACGAGGCAGCAAGCTGCCGCGCGTTGTGGGCTGCGCATAGTGAAGTCTCCGGGTTGAATGCCGACGGACTCTGGTGGTCCGTCTGGCAGGGGGAAGGGAATTATTCGCGGTTAAGTACGCGGTGCATTTGTTCGRTGTCCAGCGCCTTTTCCCATTTCGAGATGACAATGGTGGCGACCGCATTGCCAATCAGGTTGGTCGGCGTCAGGCCTTCGGACAGCAAGCGGTGCACGCCGAGGATCAGGGCCACGCTCGCGACCGGAATCGAGCCGACCGTCGACAAGGTGGCGGCAAGCACCACGAAGGCAGCGCCGGCGACACCAGCGGCGCCCTTGGATGTCAGCAGCAGAACGCTGAGCAGCACGATTTGCTGGGTCAGGTCCAGCGGAGTGTTGGTGGCTTGCGCCAGGAACACGGTCACTGCCGACAGGTAGAGACAGGTGCCATCCAGGTTGAAAGAGTAGCCGGTCGGGATGATCAGGCCGACGACGCTGGGTTTGCAGCCCAGCTGCTCCATCTTGGTCAGCATGCGCGGCAGCACGCTTTCCGAGGAAGTGGTGGCCAGGCAGACCAGGATTTCTTCGCGCAGATAGCGCATCAGCTTGAAGAGGCTGAATCCACACATGCGGGCGATCGGGCCGAGGATGGCGAAGATGAAGATCAGGCAGGTCACGTAAAAGCAGATCAGCAGATTGCCCAGAGAGAGCAGGGCAGTCGCGCCGTATTTGCCGACCGTGAAAGCGATGGCGCCAAAAGCACCCAGCGGCGCCGCCCACATCACAATGCCGACCATGCCGTACAGGACTTTGGAGAAGCCTTCCAGTACGTCGATCACCGGCTTGCCGATTGGACCGACACGCACCAGGGCGCAGCCCAGCAGCACCGATACCAGCAGCACTTGCAGGATGTGTCCTTCCGACAGCGATCCCACCATCGTCGAAGGAATGATATTCATGATGAAGGGGATGATGCCCGCCTCATGGCCCTGGGCCACGTAATTCTTGATGGAGGCCGTATCCAGATTGGATGCGTTGACGTTCATGCCCACGCCCGGCTGCCACAGATTGACCACCACCAGGCCAACCACCAGCGCAATCGTGGTCATCACTTCAAAATACAGCAGGCCTTTGATGGCGACGCGGCCGACGCGGGACATATCGTCCATCTTGGCGATGCCCAGTACCACCGTGCATAAGATGATCGGCGCAATCAGCATGCGAA
>NZ_JBFRDW010000043.1:0-16613 GCF_052113985.1 Pseudoduganella sp. RAF53_2
GTGTAGGTCTTGCGCGGGCCGAAGCGGTCGCACATCGGACCGATGATCAGGCGCACGACGATGGTGATCGCAACGGCAGCGATATTGATGTTGGCGATTTGCGCCGGCGTCAGGCCGAATTCACCTTTGATGACCGGCATCAGAGGAGCACAGGCGAACCATGCGAAGAAGCACACGAAGAAGGCCATCCAGGTCAGGTGGAAGGCACGCATCTGCGGGCTGCTGATGGAGAACAGTTTGATGCTGGTAGCTTTGCTGGCCATTTTTTGATCCCGTCTAGAAAACAAAAAAGCGTCCGCGCAGCCTCGACTTGCACAAGCCTGGATGCGCGGACGCCGTTGTCCTGTTGCCGACCCGCCGTTAGGCCAGCGTTTTAAATGGGAGGATCGCCATTGACCCTATGCCTACGTTATTGCAAGAGCTGTGCCAGCTTGCTCTCAGAGGGAAGGACCCTGATTTTGAGGTCCCGGATGATAGTTTGCGGTGCAATCGCGCCCGAAAATGGTGCAGCGCACTATCGTACGGCGGCACTCAGCGCGGTTTTCACCATGTCGTCAATTTCCGTGGTGATGTTGGACAGTACCCCGGCCACGACCGCAAATTCGCGGCCTGCGTGACCCGCTCGCGCCGCGATCACGCGGGCGTTGAAGGACACCATCTTGGCCTGGCGCGCGATGGTTTCGATGTCCGTAATCACGCCGCGCAGCTGCTTTTTCATCTGGACGGCGTGTTTCTTGGACTGCTCTTCATAGATGGCCGTGATCTGATTCAGCACCGCCAGCACCGGCGTGGTGATCTCGACCAGCTCCGCCAGCAGCGCCGCCGCTTCGCTCCGGCCGCGCTCCGCCGCGTCCAGCGTGCGTTCGGCCAGTTCCACAARACGCGCGATCTGGGACGCGCCATCCAGCTTGCCGTAATAGGCCTGCTCCAGCTCAGAGCAGAATATGCCGGGCAGGGTATCGCTGCCGCTGAGTAGCACCGTATGCGCGTTGCGGAACAGGGCAAGCGCCTCGCGCGCCGTTTCCGCTGCCTGGAACTGGCCTTGTGCCGCCAGCACGGCATACAGCACGAGACGCTGCGAGGTGAAGCGCCTGCGCCCGGAAAGATTAATCAATGCGCCGAAAACTTCGCCCGATAAGGGTGTAGCCGGTGCGTCCGTCATGGTTGGCTCCCATAGTTATTGGCGGATCGCGAAGGACGCGGCATAGCGCGCCGGGTCTTCGCCATCCCAAATGGTCCCGTCCATCAGCACCGAACGGCGCAGCGCTGTGGCGGGTACGGGCGTCTCCGTGATTTCTGCCGCCTCTCTGTACAGGGCGGTCTGGTGAATCTGTGTCGCGATCGCGTGATAGTCGGGATCGCCCTTCAGCAAGCCCCAGCGGCGGTGCTGAGTCATGAACCACATGCCATCCGAAAGATAGGGGAAGTTGGCGTCGCCGTTCTGGTGGAAGGCCATGCTGTGCGGGTCCTCCCAATGCTTGCCCATGCCGTCGTCGTAATGGCCCAGGATGCGCTGCCAGATCACGTCCTTGCCCGTGTTGACATAAGGGACCGCGGAAATGATCTCGGCCATCGCCATGCGGTTTTCCGGGCTGGCGTCGATCCAGCGGCTGGCTTCCAGCACGGCCGCGATCAGAGCGCGGCTGGTGTTCGGGTGGGCGCGCACGAAGTCGGCGGAGGCAGCCAGCACTTTTTCCGGGTGATCGGGCCAGATCTGCTGGCTGGTCGCGATGGTGACGCCTACGCCATCCATCACGGCGCGGTGGTTCCACGGCTCGCCGGCGCAGTAGCCGTCCATATGGCCTGCCGCCAGATTGGTTGCCATCTGGGCCGGCGGCACGGTGACGGTGCGGGCATCCTTCAGCGGATGCATACCGTGCGCAGCAAGCCAGTAATACAGCCACATGGCGTGGGTGCCCGTCGGGAAAGTTTGTGCGAACGTAAAGCGGCGATCTTCGCTGCGCATCAGCTGCGCCAGCGAGGAGCCGTCCTTCGCGCCCTGGTCGAACAGGCGGCGCGACAGGGTAATGGCCTGGCCGTTTCGGTTCAAATTCATCAGGATGGCCATATCGCGGTGCGCAGCGCCGATGCCGAGCTGGGTGCCATATACGAGGCCATACAGCGCGTGGGCGGCATCCAGCTCGCCGGTCAGCAGCTTGTCGCGCACGCCCGCCCACGAGGTTTCCTTGCTCAATTCGATGCGGATGCCGTGCTTGCGGTCCAGCCCCAGCACAGACGCCATCACCACCGAAGCGCAATCGGTGAGCGGGTTGAAACCTATCCTGACTCGTTCTTTCTCGATCTGCATGCTTTACTCCGGCCGGGTTTTGCACCAAAAACGTGCATCAACCCAGCAAATCCTCCACATCCAGGATGCGCTGGGCAATGTCGGCCAGCTTCAGGTTCTTGTTCATCGCCATGGTGCGCAGCTTCTGGTAGGCCTGGTCTTCGCTCATGCCGTGCTTCGACATCAGCAGGCCCTTGGCGCGGTCGATGATTTTGCGCTCGGCCAGTTTGTGGCGGGTGTCTTCCAGTTCGTTCAGCAGCTTTTGCTCGCGCTTGAAGCGCATCATTGCCACCTTCAGCACCGGCTTGATGCGCTCCGGTTGCAGGCCCGCCACCACATAGGAGCAGACGCCGGCGGCCATGGCGGCCTCCATGGAGGAGGGATCGTCGTCTTCGGTGAACATGACGATGGGACGCCGCTCATCGCGGGTGGCGATGACGATGTGTTCGAGCACGTCGCGCGCGTCGGATTCGGCGTCGACGATGATCATGTCGGGCTGCAGCTGGGCGATCTGCTCGGGCAGATGGATGTCGGCGGCCAGCGAGGCAATCACCTCGTAGCCCGCCTCCACCATGCCCGTGTGCAGGGCGTGCGCACGCTCGGATGCATCATTTTCGTGCGGCGGGTGGACCAGGACTATGCGTAAATTGCGGCTCATGCCCTAACTGAGCAAGAACCGCGCCAACTACTTTTGCATGCCCCAGCGGCGGACCGTGTGACGCTCGATGGTGGAGAAGACAAGATTCTCGACCGCGAGGCCGATCAGGATGACGGCGGCGAGGCCGGCGAAGACTTTGTCGGTGTAGAGTTCATTCCGGTTCTGAAAGATGTACCAGCCAAGACCGCCCTGCCCCGATGCGGCGCCAAACACCAGTTCCGCGGCAATCAGCGTGCGCCAGGCGAAGGCCCAGCCGATTTTCAGTCCGGACAAGATGGCGGGCAGCGCGGCGGGGACCAGGATGTCGAAGACGAAGAACAGTCCTTTGAGGCCGTAATTGCGGCCCGCCATGCGCAGGGTTTCGGGCACGGAACGGAAGCCGGCGTAGGTGGACAGCGCGAGCGGCCACAGCACGGCATGTACGATCACGAAAATCAGGCTGGCCTTGCCGAGTCCAAACCACAGCATGGCCAGCGGCAGCAGCGCGATGGCGGGCAAGGGATTGAACATGGCGACGCAGGTTTCGAGCAGATCGCGGCCGATGCGGGTCAGCACGGCCAGCGCCGTGAGCAGCAGCGCGGCGGCAATGCCGGCGGCGTAGCCTTGTGCCAGGACGTTCAGCGAGGCGGCCACGCGCTGCAGCAGCTCGCCGGTGACGAGGCCTTGCGCGAAGGTGCTGGACGTTTGCAGGAACCCGGGCAGCAGCAGGTCGTTGTTGGTCCAGCGCGCCGCCAGCTCCCAGATCACAGCCAGTGCGGCGAGCAGGAACCCCTTGCGCACGGCGGCCTGGGCGAGCCAGTCGCGCCAGCGTTGAGGATTGCGCAGGCGGCGCTCTGCGGCGGCGTGGCCCGCCTGGCGGGCCGGTGGCGCGTCCAGCGTGGCGTAGGTCGCGAACGCGGCGGATGGCAGCGCGTCGGGACCGGTGGCTGCGACAGGCAGAATGTACTCGGGCCGGATCAAAGGGTCGATGGCGCGGCTCACAGGGCAATCCTTTCTGCGCCGTGGTCCTGCAGCGGCGCGGTTGTTTGATCGAACAGCAGGTCGTGGATGCGCTGCACGGCCGCCTGGAATTCCGTACTGCCTACGCTGTGCAGGTCGAACTGGTGCGAGTTCAGTTCAGCGCGCACGCGGCCGGGATGCGGCGACAGCAGCAGGATGCGGTTGCCGACGATAAGCGCTTCTTCGATTGAGTGCGTCACGAACAGCAGCGTGAAACGTTCTTCCTCCCACAGCTGCCCCAGCTCTTCCTGCATATTGCGGCGCGTAAGCGCATCCAATGCCGCAAAGGGTTCGTCCATCAGCAGCACACGCGCACGCATCGCCAGCGCGCGGGCGATGGCTACGCGCTGCTTCATGCCGCCAGAGAGCGTGTGCGGATAGGCGCCGGCGAATTTCTCCAGGCCGATGCGGGCGATCCAGTGCAGGGCAAGTTCCCGCGCTTCCTTGCGCGGCAGGCGTTTGGCGCGCAGGAGCGGAAACATCACATTCTGCAGCACGGTCTTCCACGGCGGCAGCTGGTCGAATTCCTGGAAGACGGCGATGCGATCGGGACCCGGTGTGGTGATGGGCGCTCCATCGATGGAGAAGCGGCCGGCTGCCGGTGCGAGGAAGCCACCGGCCGCGCGCAGCAGGGAAGATTTGCCGCAGCCGGAAGGACCGAGCAGGACAAACCGGTCGCCCTCGTGCACATCGAACGAGACGTCCTGCGCGGCGCGTACCGTGCGCTGGCCATCGCGGTATTCGAGGGTCACGTCTTCAGCGCGCAATAGCGGTGTGGAACGAACGAGATGCAGGGCTTGCGTCATCCTAGCCTCCCTGGCCGATGGCCGGATCATCGAAGAAGTAATCGCGCCAGGATTCCGGTTTGTTCTTGATGGCGCCAACCCGATGCATGAACTGTGCAAGTGTCAGTGTGTTCTGCGGCGAGATTTTGAACTGCACTTCCGGGTTACGGAAGATCTTCACCAGAATGGCGCGATCGACTTTGCTCTTGTTGGTGCGCAGGTAAATGTCCGCAGCGCCTTCCGGATTTTTCGCCGCATAGTCGGCCGCTTCGGCCAGCGCCGCCGTAAATGCGCGGTAGGTTTTGGGGTTCTCTTTGCGGAATTTTTCGGTCGCATACAACACGGTGGAAGAAGACGGGCCGCCCTGCACTTCATAGGAACTCAGCACGATGCGTGCATTCGGATTCTGCGCCAGCTCCTGCTCCTGGAATGGCGGACTGCCAAAGTGGCCGCTGATTTCCGTGCCGCCCGCGATGATGGCGGCTGCCGCATCCGGATGTGGCAGGGTTTGCGTGATCTTGTCGAGGCGGGCGAAGTCCTTGTCGCCCCACTGTTTGGCGACGGCCATTTGCAGGATGCGCGCCTGCACGGAGACGGTAACGGCAGGCAGGCCGATGCGGTCCTTGTCCGTGAAATCGGCCAGCGTTTTTACCCTAGGATTATTGGTGACGAGGTAATAAGGGAAGCTGCCCAACGCCGCCACGCCGCGTACGTTCTGGCGGTCTTTGGTGCGGTCCCAGATCGTCAGCAACGGTCCAACGCCGGCACCCGCGATATCGACGACGTTGGACAGCAGCGCGTCATTCACGGCAGCGCCACCGGAGAGCTGTGTCCACTCGACTTTGACGTCTACGCCTTGCTCCTTGCCGTGCTTTTCGATCAGTTTCTGATCCTGGGCGATGTTCAGCAGCAGATAGGTCACGCCATATTGTTCTGCGATGCGGATGCGGCCCTCTGCATAGGCGGTACCGCCATACAGTGCCAGCGATGCCGCCAGCGCGGCGGCAAACGAAATCTTCATAACAGCTCCTTAAAACGGGACATCGCCCTCGATGGTGGTGCGGTACATCTTGCGCCGCTGGCCTTCCGGCACCGTCGTCGCGAGATGCATCAATGCGCGGTTGTCCCAGAACACCAGATCGTGCGGCTGCCATTGATGGCGGTAGAGATGTTCAGGCTTCACGCTATGGGCGAACAACTCCTCCAGCAACGCCTTGCTTTCATCTTCGGGAAAGCCGACGATGCGTGTCGTGAAATGCTCGCTGACGAACAGCGCACGACGGCCCGTTTCGGGATGCACGCGGGCGACTGGATGGATCACGGGCTTCACTTCGTCGATCTGGGCCTGCGTCAGATTGGGGCGCCATGGGCTGCGCTGTTGCAGCTCTCCATATTTGGCGATGTAACTGTGTTCGGCACGTGCGCCGCGAATCGCGTGGCGCAGCGCGGCAGGCAAGGTTTCGTAGGCCAGGTGCATATTGGCGAACAGCGTATCGCCGCCCTCCTCCGGCAATTCCTGCGCGTGCAGCATGGAGCCCAGGCTGGGGCGCTCTTTGTACGAAAGGTCGGAGTGCCAGAAATGTCCGGCGTCGCCCAGCCCGACCGGCTTGCCATGCTCCACGATGTTCGAGACGACCAGCACTTCCGGATGAGCGGCCAGGGCGAAATTGCGCAGCACATGAATCTGCAGCGGCCCAAAGCGGCGGCTGAACTCAATCTGCTGGCCCGGCGTGATGCGCTGATGGCGGAATACCAGCACATGATGGTCAAGATGTGCAGCGTGAATACGGGCGAAATCCACGTCGCTGACGGGAAGCGACAAATCCAGCCCGACGACTTCTGCGCCCAGCGGCGCGTCGAAGATGCGGACATCAAAGCGCTGGCGCGCCACAGGCAGTTCGGAGAGGACGGCTGACATGGTGTGCGGTATTGAGCTGATCGGAAACCCAGTCTAGGCCGCAACGCCGTGCATTAAAACGAATGCTTTTTACTATGGATATGCGAATTTAGTGCAAGGACCACTTCGCGCCGAAGCGCAGTTCGAGGATGCTGGCGCCGTCGTTGGCGTGGCGCAGGGCCATGCCGAGGGCGGGGCCGTTCCGCAATTGCCACAGCAAGCCGGCCAGCACACTGCGCGTGTTGACGCCGCCGGTGCGCTCGATGCCCGCCTCCAGTGCCGGCCGCACGCGCCAGCTGTCCGGTCCTTCCAGCACCACGCCTGCGTAACGTGAAAGCTGACCGGCACGGTTGCGGGTGGCGGTGAGGGTCAGGTGGCCGGTGCCGGCTGCCACGCGGTGCGAGACGATGCCGGAGCAGCCAGCACCGGCGCCATCCTCCCCGCGCAGGGCAGGAGCGAGCAGACCGCATTCCAGCGCAACGCTGGCGCCTTGTTCATCCTGCAGGCTGCCACGGCGGAGCAGGTGTTTGAAGGACAGCACGATATCGTCCACTGTGACATGATGTTCTTCCTGCGGCGCGTGGGCATGGTGGGCGAAGCGGCCACCGAAAGAGACTTCGGTGTCGTCATCGGGGCCGTAGGTGAAAGTCAGCGCCGGCAGCGATTGGGTGTGCACGCCATGCCTGTGATGGCGGTTCAGGGCAGTGTCGATTTCCAGCACGCCAGCGCCAGCAACGGCTGCATCACCGCCATCGAAGGGACGATAGGCGTGGGCGATGGGACACAGGACACACGTCAGCAGCATGGTGGAAAATATCGTTCGCATCTGCGGCCCGCGGGAGTGGCGACAGCGCCATTGTATTACGCGGGCGATTCGCCTTCCGAAAGCCGCTTGGCGGTGCGCAGTGCCTCGGTGATGACTTCGAAGGCGCGCTGGCGCTCCTCGCGATCCGGCACTCGCAAGGCGAAGGCAGGATGGTAGGTGGCGACGATCCAGCGGCCATCGCGCTGCACGGGTTCTTCCATGTAATCCTTCAGGCTGACGGCGCCGCTTTGCAGGACCGACTTCAGGGCCGTGGCACCCAAGGTGACGATAACGTCCGGCCCCACAGAATCCAGTTCCGCTTCCAGCCAGTAGTGACAGGCCATTACTTCTTTCTGCCCCGGTGTCTTGTGCATGCGCCGCTTGCCGCGCGGCTCCCACTTGAAGTGTTTGACGGCATTGGTGACGTAGACTTTGCGGCGGTCCATTTCGGCGGCATCCATCGCGCGATCAAGCAGCTCGCCAGCGGGGCCGACGAAAGGCTTGCCCGCCAGATCCTCCTGATCCCCGGGCTGTTCGCCGACCAGCATGATGCGTGCGTGGCGCGCGCCCTGCCCGCCAACGGCTTGCGTGGCGTTCTGCCACAGGTCGCAGCGGCGGCACTCGTCCAGCGTGCTGGGTTGCCGGCGGTCCGGCTGTGCGTCTTCCGGCGTGATGGGAATTGTGCTGCCTTTGCGGCGCGTGACTGCCTCCAGCTGGCCAACCTTGCGTGCGCCGGCCGCAGCTTGCGTAATCAGGTGCGGCACCACCGCCGCTTCGGGCATATTCTTCCAGAAACGTGAGCGCACATGGCTGTGCATGATGTCGGCATTGAGGCGCGCCGGATTGAAGATGCTGCGATAGTAAGTGAGCCACATCGCTTCGCTCTCGTCTTCAATTTCTTCAGGACCGTGCAGCAACGGACCAGTGCTGTGCAGCTGCGCGCCGTCCCACATGACGGTGGCATCGGGCGTGGCAATCAGCCAGCTGGTATTGCCCATGCGGCGTGCGAAGTGTTCGGCCACTTGCGGCAGCACATCATGCTCAGGCTCGAACCAGGCGACGAAGCGCGGCGTACCTTCGCTCGGCCTGCGTTCGCGAAAGCGCAGATAGGCGTGCATATCGTGCTCTTCGTGCCGCACAGCCTTGGCCATGCTGTGCAAGCGGTTGCCGTTTTCATCTGCCATCGACATCACCTCACGTTGGCCCAGGTTCCAGCGCCACAGTACGCGATACAGAAAGGCCCAGCGGTCCGCCGCATTGAAGCATGCGGCGCTTGCCAGCAGGTCCATCAGCTCGCGAGAAACGCGCAGGCAGCCTTGCTGCGCAGCGGATGCTCCGAGTGTGGACGCGGCTGCGCCAAACAGATCGCCTTCGCCGTCGCGCCCAAGCCATTGTACGGATTCGGGTGCAACGCGGCGCACGATCAGCTCTCGCGCGGCGGAGCGGAAACTGGCGAAGTCGTGAGCCCGGACGGCAATCATGCGGCAGCCAGCTCCGGCCACAGATTCATTTGCTGCTGCGTATCGGCCATGGCGCGGCGCAGCGCTTCGGATGTGGCGCTATCGCCTGCGGGCTTGTAGTCGGCGGCAACGATAAAGGGCGCGACCTTCTTCATGCTGCAGCGAAGACGCGACAGGTCTTCATAGCGCACGCGCCGCAAGCGCCGCAGCTCGACAATGCGCTGGGCGCTACGCAAGCCGATGCCGGGCACGCGCATGATCATCGATAAATCCGCCCGGTTCAGATCAAGCGGAAAATGCTCACGGTTGGCCAGCGCCCACGCCAGCTTGGGGTCGATGTCCAGCGCCAGGCTGCCGTCCTGCGGCAACAGCTCACGTACCTGGAAGCCATAGCCGCGCAACAGGAAGTCCGCCTGGTAGAGCCGGTGCTCACGCAGCAGCGGAGGTGGCGCCAGCGGCACGGTTTTCGGACTGTCGGGAATCGGGCTGAAGGCCGAGTAGTACACGCGCTTCAGCTTATAACTGCTGTACAGCGTTTCAGCCGTACCGAGAATGCGCTTGTCGTCGCTCGCATCGGCGCCCACGATCATTTGCGTACTTTGCCCGGCCGGCGCAAAGGCGGGCGCTTTGGGTTCCTCGGCTTCATCGAGCTTCAGGCGGATTGCGCCCATCGCCAGCTTGATGGTGTGGACGCTTTTTTCCGGCGCCAGCGCCTGCACGCTGTCCTGCGTCGGCAATTCGATGTTCACGCTGAGCCGGTCGGCATAGCGCCCCGCCGCTTCGATCAGCGCAGGATCGGCGTCGGGGATGGTTTTGAGGTGGATATAGCCGCGGAACTGATGCGTTTCGCGCAGCGTGCGCGCAACGGCCACCAGCTGCTCCATCGTGTAATCGGCGGAGCGGATGATGCCGGAGCTGAGAAACAGCCCATCGATGTAATTGCGCAGGTAAAAATCGACTGTCAGTTTTACCACTTCATCGACACTGAAGCGCGCACGCGGCACGTTGGAGCTGCGGCGGTTGACGCAATACTGGCAGTCGTACTGGCAGAAATTGGTGAGCAGGATTTTCAGCAGCGAGACGCAGCGGCCGTCGGGCGTGTAGCTGTGGCAAATGCCCATGCCGTTGGTGGCGCCAATTCCCTGCTTGCCCACTGAAGAACGCTTCGGCGCACCGTTGCTGGCGCAGGACGCATCGTACTTGGCGGCGTCGGCCAGGATCTCCAGTTTTTCTATTGTTTCCATGATATCGCGATATACTGTATATGCGTACAGTATATCGCGATTCGGAGCGCTCAGACAGCGCGAATCATGTCGACGGCTTTTTCGGCAATGGCAATAGTGGGCGCATTGGTGTTGCCTCCGATGAGGGTGGGCATGATGGAGGCATCGACCACGCGCAAGCCTTCGAGCCCGTGCACGCGCAGGCGATTATCCACCACGGCCATTTGATCCTTGCCCATCTTGCAGGTGCCGACGGGGTGATAGACCGTGTCCACGCGCTGGCGCAGGACTTCGCGGATCTGCTCTTCCGTTTCCACGCCATCGGTGTAGATGTCGCGGTGACGAACCCCAGCCAGCGCGGGGGCATCCATCAGCCTGCGCGTCATGCGGAAGCCTTTGACCATGGTGGCCATATCTTCTTCCGTGCCGAGGAAATTCGGATCGATGTCCGGATGCTGCGCGGGATCGGCACTGTGCAACGTAACGGTGCCGCGGCTGGTCGGACGCAGCACGCACACGTGGCAGGAGTAGCCATGCCGCGCGTGCAAATGGCGCCCGTGATCGTCCACCACGGCGACGCAGAAGTGCAATTGCAGATCGGGCGCCGGTAGCGATGCGTCACTGCGCAGAAAGCCGCCGCCTTCAGCGAAATTGGTGCCAAACATGCCGCGCCGCGTGCGCGCGTATTTCAGCAGATTGGCGCCGCCGCGCGCCAGCCCTGGAATCGAGAAGCCGAGCAAATCCAGGTCACGGGCGTAGTAGTTGAAGATGAAGTCGGGATGGTCCTGAAGATTGCGTCCCACGCCAGCCAGGTCATGACGCACGCCGATGCCATGCCTGCGCAACTCGTCCGCCGGGCCGACGCCGGATAGCATCAGCAGCTGCGGCGACTGGAAGGCGCCAGCGCTCAGGATCACTTCGTGCCGTGCGCGGATGGCGCGAACCTGGCCATCCTGGACGCATTCCACGCCAACCGCCCGGCGCCCCTCGAACAGCACACGCCGCACGGTCACGCCGGTTTCCACGGTGAGGTTGGCACGCACCCCCATGTGCGGCAGCAGGTAGGCGCGCGCGGCGCTCCAGCGTTCGCCGTTCTTCTGCGTGACCTGATAGATGCCGATACCTTCCTGTTCAGGGCCGTTGAAGTCCTTATTCAGCGGATAGCCGGCCTGCTGTGCGGCCTGTAAGTAAAGGCCGTGGAAAGGATTATCGGTTTGCAGTTCGCTGACATGGAGCGGGCCGCTGCGGCCGTGGTATTCGCCATCCAGCGTGGCATTGTTCTCGGAGCGCCTGAAGTAGTGCAGCATGTCCTCATAGCCCCAGCCCTCATTACCCAGCGCGGCCCAGTGATCGTAGTCGATGCGATGGCCACGGATATAGACCATGGCGTTAATGGCCGACGAGCCGCCCAGTGCCTTGCCGCGCGGCTGATAGCCACGGCGTCCGTTCAGGGCCGCTTGCGGCGCCGTTTCGAAGCCGTAGTTGTTCACCTTGTAGCGCATCATGACAGCGCCGCCGATGGGCGCGTTGACTACCCAGCTGTCGCCCTTCCCGCCTGCTTCCAGCAGTCCCACGCTGACATTGCGGTCTTCCGACAGGCGGCCTGCGAGCACGCTGCCCGCCGATCCGCCACCCACGATCAGGTAATCGAATTCCTGCATAAAGTTATCTCCCCTGGATGTTGTAGTTGTTGCTATCAAAGCGTTTKTTAATGCGCCGGTAGTGGAAGGTGAAGCCGGGCCACAGCACGAAGTTGCGGCCCTGCGCATCGAGATACCAGCTCTTGCACCCGGTGTTCCACACCGTGCTGCGCAATCTGCGCTGCAGCGCATCGTTGTAAGCGCGCTGCGCCCTGTCATGCACTTCGATCGAATGCACACCCTTGCGCAGCAAGTGGCGCACTGCGTCCACGGCGTAGCGCGCACCGGATTCGATCATGTAGATCATGGAGTTGTGGCCAAGGCCGGTGTTGGGACCAGTGATCATGAAGAAGTTCGGAAAGCCCGCGACCGTGCAGCCTTTGTAAGCGCCATCCTCGGCCAGCGCCCGGCCAAGTTCGCGTCCGTTGCGGCCGCGAATGTCGGCTTGCGCCATGCCGTGCGCGACATCGAAGCCGGTGGCGAAAATCAGCACATCGACCGGGCGCTCCTCGCCGCGGCTGGTCACAATGCTGTGCGCGCGGATTTCGCTGATGCCGTCCGTCTGCACCGACACGTGTGGCTGCGTTAGCGCAGGATAGTAGTTGCTGGCCAACAGAACGCGCTTGCAGCCCAGCACATAGCCCGGTGTGAGCTTGGCGCGCAGCGCCGGATCGGCCACCTGTTTTTTCAGAAAGCGCTTCGCCTCCCACTGCACAAGGCGTGCGAACCACGGCGCGAACACGAAGATCAGCGCGCGCGATTCGTAGAAGGAGTAGTGCTTGGCGCGGTAGAGATTCTGCAGCGGCTTCGCATGTTCGAGCAGCCATTTCTCGACGCCGCGCACAGGACGGTCCGGACGCGGCAGCACCCAGTGCGCGGTACGCTGGTAGTGATCGAGCGACGCGACCTTGGGTACGATTTCGGGAATGAACTGCACCGCGCTGGCGCCGTTGCCGATGACCGCCACGCGTTTTCCGCGCAGATCCACGTCGTGCTTCCACACCGCCGAATGGAAGGATTCGCCGCGAAACTCTTCGATCCCCTTGATGTGCGGAATGCTGGGCCGGCTCAGCGCACCGAAAGCGGAGACGATGGCGCGCGCGGTCATGCTGCCCTTATTCGTCTCGATGTGCCAGCAGCCGTCCGCTTCATCGAAGTACGCGGACTTCAGCGTGGTGCCCAGGCGGATCAGCGGCGCCAGCTCGTAATCGCGCACGATGCGCTCGGTGTAGGCAAGCAGTTCGTCCTGGCGCGGAAACAGGCGGCTCCAGCCCGCGTTCTGCGCGAACGAGAAGGAATACAGATGGCTCGGCACGTCGCAGGCAGCGCCGGGATAGTGGTTCACACGCCACGTTCCGCCGAACGCCTCATCCTTCTCAAGAATGACGATGTTATCGATGCCCGCCTCGCGCAGCTTGATGGCGCTGCATAGCCCACCGAAGCCACTGCCGATGATGACCACGTCGTAATTCACTGCCGTCTCCCGTCTGTTTTTTGTGGCAATGCCGCTTTTTTTCGACTATATTTTCGACATTAGTCATTGTCAACAACGTATCATGTCAGATTTGAAGAGCCGTCCCTACCGCGGCGTGCAGAAGGAAGACCGCATCGCCCAACGCCGCGAAAAGCTGGTCGACTCGGCGGTCCAGCTGTTCGGCAGCCAGGGATTTGCCAACACCAGCATCAAGGCGCTCTGCGTGAACGCGGGACTGACGGAGCGCTCGTTCTACGAGTCCTTCGGCGTGAAAGAAGAACTGCTGCATGCGGCTTACCTGCACGCGCGCGAGCAGCTGCTGCAGGACGTGCTGGCCGCCGCGCTGGCCGCGCAGCCCACGCCGGAAGCGCGCAATCTGGCGGCCGTCAGCACCTATTTCCGCCAGCTGCACGTCAATCCAGACCGCGCACGGCTGCTGCTGTTCGAACTGGAAGGCGTGAGTGATGCAATGAATGCGGTAGTGCGCGAGGTGCTGGAGGAATCGTCGCAAATGATCCTTAACGTGATCTGCAAGGAGCTGCCTGCCTCGCCGGGCAAAGGCCTCAACGCGACGCTGCTGGCCAGCGGCATGATGGGCGCCGTCTACCAGCTCGGCAAGATCTGGGCGCACAGCGGTTTCAAGCTGCCGGAAGAAGAACTGGTGCGCAATTCGCACGCCCTGTTCCTCGGCATGATCGGACTTTGGGAAAAATAAGAAAACAGTGATAAGGAGACGGCATGATCCTGCTTTACGCTGTAGGTACGGCCTTTCTTGGCCTCGTGCTGTTCAACCGCTTGATGCCGGCGCGCGCCGCGCACACTGCCGTGGGACTGGAGCGCAGACGCTCAGGCCTGGCGACGAAGCATGGATCACTGCCCTATCTGGAAGGCGGCAACGGCCCGGAAACGCTGGTGCTGGTGCACGGCTTCGCGGGCGACAAGGATAACTTCACTCGCATCGCCGCCATGCTGGTGCCGCACTACCGCGTCATCATTCCCGACTTGCCGGGCTTCGGCGCAGCGCGGCGCGATGCCGCGGCAAAGCACGATATCGCGCAGCAGGTGGAGAACCTGCGCGCCTTCCTCAACGAACTGGGGGTACAGCGCTTCCATCTGGGCGGCAATTCGATGGGGGGTTTTATCACCTGCGAATATGCGGCGCGCTATCCGGCCCAGGTGCGGAGCCTTTGGCTGCTGGACCCCGCTGGTACGGCTGCGGCGTTTGCAGTCCCCGCTTTCACGCACTATATGCAGACGGGCGACATGCCCTTGCTGGTGCGCGAGCCCGGCGCGATGCGCGCGCTGCTCGACACCTGCATGCACAAGCGTCCCTGGTTCCCCTGGTGCCTGGAACACCAGCTGGCGCGGCGCGCGGTGCATGACTATCCGCTGCACGTGCAAATCATGCGCGAGGTGGTGGATTCGCCCAGACTGGAAGATCAATACCAGCACATCGATACGCCAGCCCTGATCGTATGGGGCAAGGAAGACCGTGTGCTGAACCCTGGCGCGGCAAGTGCTATGCAGGCACTGCTGCCGGGCAGCGAGGTGATTCTGATGGAGGGCATCGGCCATTTGCCGATGCTGGAGGCACCGCGCCGGACGGCCAGGGATTTCCTGGCCTTCCAGCAGCGGCTAAGAGAACATCAGGCAGCCGAAGTGGCGTAAGACTTCAGGCAAGCGTCGAGGCGGGGCGCCAGGTCTGCAGGCGATGCGATCGACATCTTCAGATCGTTCAGCAGGCCGTCGCGCAGGCCGTACACGAAACCGTGCACAGTCAGTTCCTGGCCGCGGTCCCACGCATCCTGCACGATGGTGGTCTGGCAGACGTTGACCACCTGCTCCATCACGTTCAGTTCGCACAGGCGCTCGCTGCGCTTGCCGATATCGCCCAGCGCTTCGCCCAGGTAACGGTCGTGCTTCTGTGCGACGTCCTGCACGTGGCGCAGCCAGTTGTCCACCAGACCCACGCGGCCGCCGGTCAGCGCCGTGTGCACGCCCTTGCAGCCGTAGTGGCCCACGATGATCACGTGCTTTACCTTCAGCACTTCAATCGCGAACTGCAGAACGGACAGCGAATTCAGGTCCGAGTGCACCACCACGTTGGCGATATTACGATGCACGAACACCTTGCCCGGCGGGATGCCCAGCAGTTCGTTCGCCGGTACGCGCGAATCGGAGCAGCCGATCCACAGATATTCCGGCGCCACCGTCGACAGGTTGTGGAAGTAGTCAGGGTCTTTGGCGACCTTGTCGGCCGCCCACTTGCGGTTACTCTCCAGCAGATTCTGGAGGACGTCCTGGTTTTCGCTCATTGTGCTCACTCGAAGAAGTCTTTGACCTTGTCCATGAAGGACTTGGTTTGCGGGCTGTGCTTCGCGCCACCTTCCGTGGTGGAGCGGTCGAATTCACGCAGCAGTTCTTTCTGGCGGTCGTTCAGCTTCACGGGCGTTTCCACTGCCACGTGGCAGAACAGGTCGCCCGGATAACCGGAGCGCACGCCCTTGATGCCTTTGCCTTTCAGGCGGAAGGTCTTGCCGGACTGGGTACCTTCCGGCACGGTGAAGGACACCTTGCCATCCAGCGTCGGCACTTCGATCTCGCCGCCCAGCGCCGCTTTCGCAAAGCTGATCGGCATTTCGCAGTGCAGATCGTCGCCTTCGCGCTGGAATACCGGGTGCGGCTTGATGTGGATTTCCACATACAGGTCGCCCGGTGGGCCGCCATTGGTGCCAGGCTCGCCGTTGCCGGTCGAGCGGATGCGCATGCCATTGTCGATGCCGACCGGGATCTTCACTTCCAGCGTCTTGTTACGCTTGATGCGGCCCGCGCCGGAGCACGAAGGGCATGGTTCAGGAATGATCTTGCCGGTGCCGTGGCATTTCGGGCAAGTCTGCTGAATGCTGAAGAAGCCCTGCTGCATACGGACCTGGCCATGGCCGCCGCAAGTCGAGCAGGTGGTCGGCGAGGTGCCGGGCTTGGCGCCGGAACCGTGGCAGGTGTCGCACTTGTCCCAGGCCGGAACACGGATCGTGGTATCGAAGCCGTGCGCTGCCTGTTCCAGCGTGATCTCCAGGTTGTAGCGCAGGTCGGCGCCGCGGTACACCTGCGGGCCGGCGCTGCGGCGGCCGCCGCCACCGAAGATATCGCCGAAGATGTCGCCGAAAGCATCGCCGAAGCCGCCGAAACCACCGGCGCCAGCGCCCATGTTCGGATCAACGCCGGCGTGGCCATAACGGTCGTAAGCCTCGCGCTTCTCCGGATTGGTCAGCATTTCGTAGGCTTCTTTGACTTCCTTGAACTTCTCTTCCGCCTCTTTGTTGTCCGGGTTGCGGTCCGGGTGATACTTCATCGCCAGCTTACGATACGCTTTCTTGATATCGTC
>NZ_JBFRDW010000044.1:0-16592 GCF_052113985.1 Pseudoduganella sp. RAF53_2
GTGCTGATCGCCATCGGCAAGAAGGAGATGGGCTTCCTGATGCGCGCTGCGCTGACCACCGTTATGCTCAGCGGGAATTGGTGCGAGAAGAAAAATGCCGAGTTCTGGTTCAGCGGCGGCCATCCACTGGAATCGGCAGTGCTGCGCGAGGGCGAGCGTACCGCCGAAGTCAAGGTGAAAGAATGGTCGTACCTGGCGCCGCTGGGCGACGAAACCTGGTCCAACGACGCGCTGATCGAGTTCAAATATGGACCTGAACCGGCAGCCACCGCAGGAGCCGCACCGTGAAGAAGCTTCTCCTTGCATTGCTGATTGCAGGCGCCGCGCAGGCCGAAGAGYCGCAACAGGTTGAGGTTCCCGGCGTGAAGAATCCGGACATGCGCTCCTACCGCAACGTCGTCGCGGGCCTGGACGCCTTCCAGGAATATCACGCGCTGGCGCCCGCCGTGCCTGAACTGCGCTTCCGTCTCTCGGCCGGCCGCATGAGTGACCAGCTGACGGCCGGCGAGCCGCTATCGCTGCGCATCGCCGGTGAAGGCGATCCGATTCCCGTACCAGTTACGGCAGATGGCACCTTCACCCTGCCGCGCGTGCAATCCGCCATCGACGATGACGCGGACCTGATCCTCAACCGCAAGAAAGGCGCGCTGCGTGGACGCCCCGATATCCACACGCCCGGCTTGCCGGACAATGTGCGCCGGCTCGGCGATCTGCGGCTGGAATGCCAGGTGGCGGTGGCCATCGGCAAGAAGGAAATCGGTCTGCTGAAAACGCTGGCCGTCAACACGCTGGTGCTGACCACCGACTGGTGCGGTATGAGCACCGTGATGAAGGAGAAGGTCAAATTCTGGTGGCCAAGCCGGAGGATCGTCGAAGCCGCGGAAATCGTGGACGGTGAACGCCGCGAAACCATCGAAGCCAAAGACTTCAGCTACCTCACGCCGCTTGCCGACAAGGCCTGGTCGAACGATGCCCGCATCGAATTGCGTTACGCGCCCGAGCCAACAGCCGAAGAAAAAACCAACCCGTGGTTGCAGCCTTTGTTCGTACTTGGCTCCATGAACGACTGGACTTCGCGCACGCCCATGCGCAAGCTGGAGGACGGCATTTATACCGCCGAGCTGGACCTGGAAAAAGGCAAGCAGCAGCTCAAGATCGGCACACGCGGCCTTGTGGATCTGGAGCTTGGCGCGGCAGAAAAGGATGCGCAACTGACCGAAGGCGTAGCCACGCCGCTCGCGTTGAAGGGCAAGCGCCTGACCTTGAAGCTGGACCAGCCAGGACACTATACGCTGACGCTGGATGCCCGGAACACGGATGCGCCGACCTTGCGCGCAAGCCATATCCAGCAATAAAAAACGGCGCCGAGGCGCCGTTTTTATTTAGCCGTTGTTGACGACTAATCGCGGTTCGTCACCGAAGCGCGCCTTGATCGAGGCCGCGATGCCGACAGCATCCAGGCCAACGCTGGCCAGCAGCTTGGCCGGATCGCCGTGGTCGATGAACTTGTCCGGCAGGCCGAGGATCAGCAGCGGTTTGGTGATACCTTCCGCTGCCATGGCTTCTGCCACCGCCGAACCGGCGCCACCCATCACGCAGCCCTCTTCCACCGTCACCAGGTAATCGTGATCGGCAGCCAGCTGCTTGACCAGTTCCACATCCAGCGGCTTCACGAAGCGCATATTGGCCACGGTGGCCTTCAGCGATTCGGCCGCGCCTATTGCCGGAGCAACCATGGAGCCGAAAGCCAGGATCGCGATCTTGTTGCCCTTGCGGCGGATTTCGCCCTTACCGATCGGCAGCGTGGTCAGTTCCTGCTTGATCGTCGCACCAGTGCCGGCACCGCGTGGATAGCGCACGGCAGCCGGACCTGGATAACGGAAGGCAGTCGTCAGCATCTGGCGCGATTCGTTTTCATCGGACGGCGCCATCACCACCATATTCGGGATGCAGCGCAGGTAAGCCAGGTCGTAGTTACCGGCGTGGGTCGCACCGTCGGCACCGACGATACCGGCGCGGTCCAGCGCAAAGGTCACGTCCAGATTCTGCAGAGCCACGTCGTGGATCAGCTGATCGTAGCCGCGCTGCAGGAAGGTCGAATAGATTGCCACTACCGGCTTCATACCTTCGCAAGCCAGGCCGGCGCCGAAGGTCACCGAGTGCTGCTCGGCGATGCCGACGTCGAAGTAGCGGTCAGGATGCTCCTGTTCGAAGCGCACCATGCCCGAGCCTTCGCGCATGGCTGGCGTGATGCCGACCAGCTTCTTGTCCGCCTTGGCCATATCGCACAGCCAGTCGCCGAACACTTCGGTGTACGTCTTCTTGGACGGCGCCAGCGCAGGCTTGATGCCCTCAGCCGGATTGAACTTGCCGGTGCCGTGATAGAGGATAGGTTCGGCTTCGGCCAGCTTGTAGCCTTGGCCCTTCTTGGTCACCACGTGCAGGAATTGCGGACCTTTCAGCTCGCGAATGTTCTGCAGGGTTGGAATCAGCGAATCAAGGTCGTGGCCATCGATTGGGCCGATGTAATTGAAGCCCAGTTCTTCGAACATGGTGGCCGGAACTACCATGCCTTTCGCGTGGCCTTCCAGTTTCTTGGCCAGCTCCAGCACAGGACCTGGCAGCACGGACTTGCCGACATTCTTCGCCGCAGCGTAGAACTGGCCGGACATCAGGCGCGCCAGATAGCGGTTCAGTGCACCGACCGGCGGCGAGATCGACATATCGTTGTCGTTCAGGATCACCAGCAGATTGCAGTCTTTCTCCACGCCCGCGTTGTTCAGCGCTTCAAACGCCATACCCGCCGTCATGGAGCCGTCGCCGATCACGGCGATGGAGTGGCGCTGCTCGCCCTTGATCTTGGCGGCTGCGGCCATGCCCAGCGCTGCCGAGATCGAGGTGGACGAGTGGGCAGTGCCGAAGGTGTCGTATTCCGATTCCACGCGGCGCGGGAAGCCGGAGATGCCATCCAGCTGGCGCAGCGTGTGGAACTGCTCGCGGCGGCCGGTCAGGATCTTGTGCGAGTAGGTCTGGTGGCCCACATCCCACACGATGCGATCTGCCGGGGTGTTGTACACATAATGCAGCGCAATCGTCAGTTCGACGGTGCCGAGGTTGGACGACAGGTGGCCGCCAGTCTTGGACACGGAGTCCAGCAGGAAGCCGCGCAGTTCATCGGCTAGCGGAATCAGCTGGCTGCGCGACAGCTTGCGCAGGTCGGCCGGGTTATTGATGGTTTCGAGCAGTGTCATTTATGCCTTCCTCCGCACGATCAGGTCTGCAATTTCGCGCAGGCGCTGTGCTTGTTCTCCGAACGGCGCCAGCGCGTTATGTGCATCCTGACGCAGTTTTTCCGCCAGCGCAATCGAAGGCTCCAGGCCCAGGATCGACACATAGGTCGGTTTGTTGTCCGCCGCGTCCTTGCCAGCGGTCTTGCCCAGCGTGGCCGAATCGGCCGTCGCATCCAGCACGTCATCGACCACCTGGAAGGCCAGGCCGATGGCACGCGAGTAATCGTCCAGCGCTTTCAGTTCCGTATCGCTCAGCTCTTTGCCGGCCAGCGCGCCCAGCACCACGGAAGCACGCAGCAGTGCGCCCGTCTTCAGGCGGTGCATCTGCTCCAGCTGCTCCAGGGTCAGGCTGATGCCCACGCTATCCAGGTCGATGGCCTGGCCGCCGCACATGCCCAGCGAACCGGAAGCGAAAGCCAGCAGTTTCAGCATCGCTACCTGGCGCTGCGCCGGTACGGTGTCGCATTCGGACAGTACCAGGAAGGCCTGCGACTGCAGGGCATCGCCCACCAGCAGCGCGGTCGCCTCATCATACGCTTTGTGCACGGTCGGCTTGCCGCGGCGCAGTTCATCGTCGTCCATGCATGGCATGTCGTCGTGCACCAGCGAGTAAGCATGGATCATTTCCACTGCCGCTGCCGCCCGGCTCAGGGCCTTGGCGTCGGCATCAAACAGCGCACCGGCGGCGAACACCAGCAGCGGGCGCACCCGCTTGCCGCCGTCCAGCACCGCATAGCGCATCGCCTCGTGCAGCTTGGCCGGCACCGCATCGGCGGCCGGCAGGTAGGCCGACAAATCGTCTTCGACTGCAGCCTGTATGGATTTCATCCAGTCCTGGAATGTCACCGTCATTGGTCCGCCTCGCCGTTCTCGGCGAAGGGCTTCAGCATTTCCCCTTCCAGCACTTTCACTTGCGCCTCCACTTTTTCCAGTTGGCTTGCGCAGAACTTCACCAGTTCAGAGCCGCGCGCGTAGGCGGCTACGGATGCTTCGAGCGGCAATTGCCCGGCCTCCATCTGGGTGACGAGCTGCGCCAGCTCGGCCATCGCTTCCTCGAATGTCGCGGGAGCAGTCATATTTTTTGGCATAAAGCTATTTATATACTATGTAGGGCGCTATTTTAGAACAAATGCCATGCCGGGGGGCGGGCATTGCCTCTGCGAGCGGTTCAATGTTGCCAATATTACCAGACGCGCACCGGACTTTCCTCCCGCAGATAATTAAGCGAAGATGGTCCATTTCGCGGTATAATCTCCGGTTCTGTCCGAAATACCGTTTTTATTCTCTGAATTCAGGTCTTTGCGGATCTTTCTCTTCTTGGTTTGATATTTAATTAAGGGGGGTTTGGATGTCCGATCTGGGTAGCCACGCCAAGCTGGCGCGTTCGAACGCGCAACTTCCGGTAAGCGTCTATTTTGACGAAACGCTGCTGCAGCGTGAAATGCAGGAACTATTCAAAAAAGGCCCGCGCTATGTCGGCCATGAGCTGATGGTGCCGAACGTCGGCGACTTCGCCACCCTGGCCGCCGAAAATGAAGGCCGCATGCTGGTGCGTAATGCCGGCGGCGTCGAATTGCTGTCCAATGTGTGCCGTCACCGGCAGGCGCTGATGTTCAATGGCCGCGGCAACGCCGATACCATCGTCTGCCCGCTGCACCGCTGGACTTACGACCTCAAAGGCGAACTGCTGGGCGCTCCGCATTTCCCGGAGACGCCTTGCCTCAACCTGCCCAAGTCCCAGCTGCAAAGCTGGAACGGCCTGCTGTTCGAACAGAATGGCTACAGCGTGATGGACAAGCTGAAGAACATGTCCGTCACCAGGGACCTGGACTTCAGCGGCTATATGCTGGACCACGTGGAAGTGCACGAGTGCGATTACAACTGGAAGACTTTCATCGAAGTCTACCTGGAGGATTACCACGTCGAGCCTTTCCATCCGGGCCTGGGCAGCTTTGTCAGCTGCGACGATCTGCGCTGGGAATTCGGCGCCGATTACAGCGTGCAGACCGTGGGCGTGAACCGCGGCCTGAAGAAGTCCGGTTCCGATATCTATCAGAAGTGGCATGAGCAGGTGCTCAAATTCCGCAACGGCGAGCCGCCGAAATATGGCGCGATCTGGCTGACGCTCTACCCGAACATCATGGTGGAGTGGTATCCGCACGTGCTGGTGGTGTCTACCTTGTGGCCGATGGGTCCACAGAAAACCCGCAACGTCGTCGAATTCTACTATCCGGAAGAAATCGTGCTGTTCGAGCGCGAATTCATCGAAGCTGAACGCGCGGCCTATATGGAAACCTGCGTGGAGGACGACGAAATCGCCCTGCGCATGGATGCCGGCCGCAAGATCCTGCTGGACCGCGGCGAAACCGACGCCGGTCCTTATCAGTCGCCAATGGAAGACGGCATGCAGCACTTCCATGAGTGGTACCGGAGTAAGGTCACCGTCTGATGCAATCGCTCTGGATGCTCGTTGCCAGCTTCATGTTCGCCGCCATGGGCGTGTGCGTGAAGCTGGCGTCCGACGACTTCAGCACCTCTGAAATCGTGATGTACCGCGGGATTGTCGGAACTGTTGTCCTGTTCTGCACCATCCGCATCCGGGGCCTCTCCCTCAAGACCACCATGCCGTGGGACCACCTGTGGCGTGGCTTTATCGGCGTGATCTCGCTGTGGCTGTGGTTTTACGCCATCGGCAAACTCCCTCTCGCCACGGCAATTACGCTGAACTACATGGCGCCGATCTGGATCGCGGTGTGGCTGTTCGGCCATGGCTGGTGGCATCGCAAGAATCACGTCGAGTGGCCGCTGATCGCGGCGGTGCTCATGAGCTTTGTCGGCGTGGCCCTGCTGCTGCGGCCTGCCTTTGCTTCAAACCAGATGGGGCCAGCGATGGTGGYGCTGATTTCGTCCGTGCTGTCGGCCATGGCTTATCTGCAGGTGCGCAAACTGGGCCTGGCGGGCGAACCCGAATACCGCGTGGTGTTTTATTTCTCGGTGATGAACCTGCTGGCCGGTGCCGGCGGCCATATTGTCGAATCCGGCCTGCACTTCACACGCCCGAACAGCTACACGATCTGGCTGCTGCTGGGACTTGGCCTGCTGGGCATGGGCGCGCAGATCGCCATGACGCGCGCGTACCGCCTCGGCAAGACGCTGGTGGTAGCCAATCTGCAGTACACCGGCATCGTGTTTTCCAGTATCTGGGGCGTGATCGTTTTCAACGATACCTTCGATTGGCATAGCTGGGCGGGCATCGCCATCATCCTCGCTTCCGGAATCGCCGCAACGTTTTACAATACGCGCAGTACGGAACGCGGCAAGGCCATTGCCGAAACCGATCCGATTGCCAGTGAAGCGTGAGGAAACCTATGTACACCACTCTGATTGATGTCGAGACTTTGGCGCAGCATTTGACGGACCCGAGCTGGGTCATCCTCGACTGCCGCCACGACCTGCTGAATCCTGACTTCGGCCGCAACGCCTTCGCCGAAGGCCATATCCAGAACGCGCAGTTTGCCAGCATCGACAATGATTTGTCGGGTCCCAAGACCGGCAGCGGCGCCACTTTCCGCGGCCGCCATCCCCTGCCCGATCGCGCCGCGCTGATCGAAACGCTGCGCCGCTTCGGCATCAACGACAACACGCAAGTCATCGCCTACGACGGCGCCGGCCAGGGTGGCATGTACGCCTCGCGCGCCTGGTGGCTGCTGCGCTGGATCGGCCATCAAGCCGTGGCCGTGCTGGACGGCGGCCTTGCCGCATGGACCGCAGCCGGCCATGCTGTCGTGACGCCGGTTGCGCCGCGCGCACGCGGCAACATCACTGAACGCGCAACGCTGACGCGCACTGTATCCGCTTCCGATCTGGTCGAGAATCTGACCACCGCGCGCTACCAGGTCGTCGACGCACGCGCCAACGACCGCTTCCGCGGCGAGAATGAATCCATCGACCCGGTCGGCGGTCACATCCCCGGCGCCAAAAACCGCTTCTTCAAAGACAACCTCGCCGCCGACGGCCGCTTCAAGGACGCCGCTTCCTTGAAAGCCGCCTTCACGCCACTGTTCGCATCGCCATCGGTCGCCGTCATGCAGTGCGGCTCCGGCGTCACCGCCTGCCACAATCTGCTCGCCCTGGAAATCGCCGGGCTCTCCGGCGCCGCGCTCTATCCCGGCTCCTGGTCCGAATGGTGCGCCGACCCAGCCCGCCCAGTTGCCACCGGCGCCTGATATAGCCCGATTGGCGTCCGCCGGCGCCTGATTTAGCCTGATCGGCGTCCGCTGGCGCCTGATTTAGCCCCAACGGCGTCCGCTGGCGCCTGATTTAGCCCCATCGGCGTCCGCTGGCGCCTGATAAAACCAATGGCGTGAACCTGGTGCCTGCCACGTCGTGGCAGGCACCGGCTTTAGGCCGTGGGTTTAATCGCCACCACCTCCACATCCGCCGCCACAACTGCTGCCGCAGCTGCTGCCTCCGCCATCACAGCCGCAGGAGCTGCCGCCGTCGCTGCTGTYGCAGCTGATCGAGCTGCCGCAGCCGGAACCGCAGGCGCTGCCGTCGGTGCGGCGGCGGGCGCGTTCGAGTTCCATGTACTCGGCGTAGGCGAGTGGTGCGATCAGGCCTGCGCTGGCGAGACCTGCCGCTTGCAGCGATGGCGGGCAGGCCACCAGCGGGTCGAAGCGGCCGCGGTCATCCATCTGAGAGTAGCCAGCGTACCCGCGCTGCACCGTGTAGCCAAAGCCGTTCGGCATTTTCAGTTTGCGATCCAGCAGGAACAGGCCAGGCAAGCGTGGACCGGCGGGCCGGATGCCTTCGCGCTCGCGCGCCCGCACCAGGCAGACGGCCAGGGCATCGTCCATATTGCCCGGCATATTGGCACGCTCGACGTGCGGGATGTTGCGGCCGAAGTTCCGGCGGCAGAAGGCTTCCAGTTTCAGTGGTGAGAGCCGCTGCCAGGCATGCCACACCGAGTCGGCCGCCAGCGACGGCAAGGCGCAGGGCTTGCTGTCGTGGGACGCGCAGTCGAAGAAGGCGATCAGGCCCTCCGCCGCGCGGGCAAAAAAAACGGCATCTCCTGGGATGCCGTTGAATTCATTTTTAGCGCTACTCTTCCAGTAATCAAAAAGATTAGCGGGCATTTCCGCCAATTGCTTGCTGTAGCGTGAACGCCGCATGATTCGCTGCGCCCGCCATTGCTGCCATGTGCTCAACATCTCCTTCTCTCCCTTTCTTGTTGTTGTTCTTGGTATTCAGGATAGACAGGCTTTATGACGAATCAATGACAATTATTTGACTGTCTCTTTTCGCGCACGCTCATAGGAGGGAGTCCACAGCGGATGGCCTTTTTCACCGGGCGCCAGCGCGAAGGTTTTATCGAGCTTGAATGCTTTGGCGAATTGCTGGCGGMACAAGGTGGTGCGGTTGGTCAGACAGTAGTTGAAGGCGGTGTATTTGAACGCATCCAGTTGCGTGGCCTTGTCGCCGTTCTTCCAGATTTCTTTCGAGTTGTTCAGTACCTTGAGCGAGCCGTTGTAGTCGCCGGCCTGGTACAAGGTGATCGCTGCGTTCAGGTCCTTGCGCGCGGGGTTGATTTCAGGCGGCGCTTCCGGTGCGGGGGCCGCCGGTTCCTTCACGTGTGCAGTGGGCGCGCTTGCCGCAGCGGCGGGAGCGTGTGCTTCGTCGGCGTCTTTCGACACCGGCGTAGTGGCGTTGCAGGCGGCGAGCAGTGCCAGGCATAGCAGGCTGACGTAGGTCTTCATGTTCAGTGCGAGTTGGCGAAGTCGTGACGCAAGGTTGCGGTCTTGTTGGCCGCGACCGTGATCGTCACCACGCGCTCAGGGAAATTCGGGTTCTCAATTTTAATCTGATGTTGGCCTTCAGGCAGGGACAATTTCTTCAACGGTGGCGTGGGGCCTTTTTCGACACCGTCCACGGTGACGTTTGCCCATGGCATCACGTTCAGCGTGACCGTGCCGTTGGTCGATGCGGCCGGCTTTGCAGGTTCCTCTTTCGCTGGCGCGGCTGCCTCGGGCGCTGATGCTACAACGGGTGCCGCCGCTTGCGTGGCTTCAGCTGGCGCCGGCGCTGAGGCCGGGATTTCTACGCTGGCTGTCTCGTGCACTTCAACCGGCGCCTCACCGCTGGCCGCGTAGAGGCCTGCGGCGGTAAGCAGCGCCAGGCCGGCGATGACAGCGCCAACCAGCGCGGGGCGGCGATTGCGCGGGGCAGACGCGGACGCTTTTGTTTCGCCGGGCTTTGCGCTGCGTTTGGATTTATCGGGCACGGCGGCGCCACGGCTCGCACCTGGTTTCGACGCCCTCCCAGCACGCTCCTTTTCCGCCGCGGTGGCGGCAGCAGCATCAGCGCGGCCTTTGCCTGACGCGACGCCAGCCGCGTCACCGTGTGCATCGCCCAGCGCGGTGGCAGCAGCATCAGCGTGGCCTTTGCTCGGCGCAGCGGCCGATGCGGCGACAGCGTGGTCCTTGCGAGATGCGGTGTGCGAAGCAGCTGCGGAGGACTCTGCTGCGTGGTTCTTGCGGGATGCTGTGTGCGAAGCGGCTGCGGAGGACTCTGCTGCGCGGTCCTTGCTGGGTGCAGCGCGCGATGCGGCGGCGGCCTCCGCGGCTTGGTCCTTGCTCCGCGTAGCGGCCGGTGCGGCAACAGGCGCCGCGGCGCTGGAGGCTTTGGATGCGCTGTCGGCTTCAGGCGCGCGTGGAGCAGCGTCGGCGTCATTGGCGGCGGCGACCGAAGCAGGCGACGCGGCTGCGGGCGCGGACGAGGCGGGCGCTGGCTCGGTCGACGCAGGCGCAGGCGCGGACGCAGGCGCTGGTGCGGGCGACGCAGGGTTCGGCGCTGTCCCTGGCACGGGCGACGCAGCGGATGGCGCAGGCGATGCGGGCGGAGTCGTGCCTGCAACCGGCGTCGCCGGCAGGGCTGGCCGCGTATCGACGCGCGCCGGTCCCGGCTGCGTGTGAGGATTATCGGTCAGTTCAATGCCCAGCATCAGCGCGAACTCGCCAATCGTCTGTGGACGCTCATCGGGCCGTACCAGCATACCGCGGTCGATCGCCGCGCGGAATGGCGCGCTGAATTCGGGGTGGTCGGCGCCGGCCAGCGGCACTAAAGGATCATTGAGCATGCGCGCCACGGCTGCAGGAGGCGCCTTGTGCGTAATCGCCGAATACACGACCGCGGACAGCGAATAGATATCCGTCCACGGTCCCTGCCGCATGCTCTCATCATCCGCATACTGTTCGACCGGCGCGAAACCCGGCTTCAGAATCACGGTCAGCGACTGCGACATCCCAGTCACGATCTGGCGCGCTGCGCCGAAATCCAGCAGCACGGCATCGCCGTTCGGCTGGATCATGATGTTTTCCGGCGAGATGTCGCGATGCAGGATATTCGATTTGTACAGCGCGTCCAGTGCGCCCAACAGCGAGCGCAAAATGCGGCGCAGCCAATCCTCAGTCACCACATTCGGATCGTTGCGCACCAGCGTCTTGAACGTCTGGCCTTCGTAATAGCGCATGGCCATATAGGCCGTCGAATTCTGTTCCCAGAAGCGGTACACCTTCACCAGCGCCGGATGATCGAACTGCGCCAGCAAGCGCGCCTCGTTGATGAAGCTGCGCAGGCCCGCTTCGAAAGCCTCGCCATGGCGCTTGGAACGCACCGACACGCTATGGTCGTCGCCGCGCGATGCCAGCGACGCCGGCATGTATTCCTTCACCGCCACGGTGCGCTGCAGCGAATGGTCGAAGGCGAGGTAGACGATACCGAAACCACCCTCGCCGATCACGCTCTGGATTTCAAACTCGCCAAGCTTGGTGCCGATGGCGAGACAATTCAGCGATCCGCTCATGGCGCCCCCACAACCACGGCCTGCGCCGTATAGTTATCGCGCGTCTCTTCGCTGCCCGTGCTGGCGGCATCGGCCGCCGCACACAGCGCGTTCAGCCACTCCTGCGCGCTGCCCGCGCGCGCGAGGCAAGCTTCCATGACGTCTTCCGTCACCCATTCCCACAAGCCGTCGGTGCAAATGAGGATGGCATCGCCCTCCTCCAGCGCCAGCGGCCCCATGACGTCCGGCAGCACATCGCTTTCCGCGCCAATCGCGGCATACAGCACATTGCGGCGCTTGTGCGTGCGCGGATCGGCGCCGATGGCCAGGCCGCCATCGATCAGCTGCTGTACCAGGCTGTGATCGCGCGTGACGTGCAGTTCGCGTCCACCGCGGAACAGGTAAATGCGGGTATCGCCCAGGTGTGCCCAGCAAGCCTCGCCATGCGCGCGGTCCAGCAGCACCGTGGCCACGGTCGCGCTCATCGACGCCAGCTGCGGACGGCCGATCTTCTCGCGCTGCACATCATTGGTCGCCTTCGAAATCAGTGCGCGCAGCAAGGCCTGCGTGCCGCCCGGCGAGCGCTCGAAGGCGCCAACCACGGCCTGCACCACCAGTGCCGACGCGATCTCGCCGCCCTCATGTCCGCYCGCGCCGTCAGCGACGACCAGGCACACCAGGGCGCCATTGTCGGTGGATGCGCAGGCATCCTGATTGGAAGAGCGCCCGCCAATGCAGGACACTTCCGCGATATCGAGGGCGACGTTGCGCCCGGCCAGTGCTGGATCAGCCATCGTATGCCTCGTCCTGGATGCGCTCCATGCGGCGCTCATATGCTTCGAGGAAGGCCGTGCCCAGCACGRCGTGGAAATCGTCGGTCACGGCTTGTGACAGCTTCGCGTGAGCCGCGCTGTAATGTTCGAACTGCTGCGCCTTGCCGTTCCATGGCAAGGCCGCGCCAAGGCCGCGCGGAGCCGGCATCACATCCGGATCGAGACGGCGCAGCGTTTCGCCGACGGCGCCCTGCATGCCGGCCAGCACGCAATCCTGATGCGCCTGCAGATCGGCGTAGGCGTCTTCCAGCGCTTCGATCGGCCCCATGAAGCCAGGCATCTTCTTACGCAGCATCTGCGTCAGCGCGATCTGGCTCTCCGGCAGGAATTTGAGCGGATTGTTATTGCGCACCACAACCTGGGTGGCGTCGGCGTGGATATCGCGCTTGAGATGAGCACGCGCACCAAGCAACTGGAAAGTGCCGCCAATGGACTTGGAGAGCAGCTTGCCGAGCAGTTCCATGAATTCAGGTGTCAGTGGCTGATTCATGGCCGTGGCGGGCAAACCAGCTCCCTTGAGGAAGGCTGCCATCAGTACGTCGGTGTTGTCAGTATGCTCAGTCATCATGCGTCCGCGAAAAGGATGCATGGAGCGTAGCAGGAATCGTGCCTAAAGTCATTGCTTGGCAGCAATGAAACTTGCAGTTATTTCAGTGCCCGGCCGTGAGGAATAAAACAATGACAACGCCGAGCCCAATCAGCAGCACTTGCGGCACGGTTTCGCGCAGGGTGGCACGGCGCTGCATCTGCGGCATCAGGTCGCTGACGGCGATGTAAATGAAGCCGGAGGAAGCGAATACCAGCACGTAGGGAATCAGGCTGCTGGCATGGTCCAGCGTGAAATAGCCCAGCAAGCCGCCGGCTACGGCCAGCAGGCTGCACAGCAGGTTGTAGACGTAGGCGCGGGTGCGCGAGAAGCCGGCGTTCAGCAGCACGATGAAGTCGCCGATCTCCTGCGGGATTTCGTGAGCAATGATGGCCACGCCCGTCACGATGCCCAGCTGCGGATTGGCCAGGAAGGCGGCAGCAATCAGAATGCCGTCCGTGAAATTGTGCATGCCGTCGCCGACCAGGATCATCCAGCCCGCCTTGCCCGCCTCGCGCTTGTCGTGGCCGTGGGCGTGGTGGTGGCCGTCGTGCTCGTGGTGATGGGAGTGGCGCAGGATGGCCAGCTTTTCCAGCATGAAGAAGGCCAGCAGGCCCGCCAGCAGCGCGCCAAACAGGGAACGGGGATCGGCGCCCGATTCGAAGGCCTCCGGCAGCGCGTGCAGCAGCGAGGTCGACAGCATGATGCCCACCGACAGGCTGACCATGCGCTCGACCACCTTGGACAGGAGGGCGAACGAAAACACCGCCGCTGCCGAAATACTGGCAACGCCGGCGATGGTGGTAGCCAGCAGGATGGAAATCAGGACGGGATCGATTTTACGTACCTCGGGCGCGGAAAAATGCGCAAACCGGGCATTTTACAGCCCGGAGCGCATTCTTGCCGAGTCCTGCTTCAGTCAGGCGACGCCGTGGGCCTTGAACCAGGCCAGCGCACGCGACCAGCCGTCCCTGGCGTCGGCCTCCACGTAGCTGGGGCGGTAGTCGGCGTTGAAGGCGTGGCCGGAATTTGGATAGACCACGAAGGTCGACTGGCTGCTGCCTTTGGCCAGTTCGGCTTTCATCTTTTCGATGGAATCCTGCGGGATGCCCTGGTCTTTGCCGCCGTACAGGCCCAGGACCGGCGTTTTCAGCGTCGCGGCATACTCGATCGGCTGATGCGGGTTGATGCTGTTGGTTTCGCCCACCAGACGGCCGTACCAGGCCACGCCAGCCTTCACGTTCGGATTGTGCGCGGCGTACAGCCAGGTGATGCGGCCGCCCCAGCAGAAGCCGGTAATGCCCAGTTTATCGGTGTTGCCGCCATTGGCTTTGGCCCAGGCGACGGTGACGTCCAGGTCCGCCAGCACTTCGCTGTCCGGCGTTTTGGAGATGATGTTTTTAATAAGATCGGCAATCGCCGGTTCTTTTTGCGGATCGCCGTGGCGCACGAACAGGTCCGGCGCCAGCGCCAGATAGCCTTGCTTGGCGAAGCGGCGCGCGATGTCGGCAATGTGTTCATGCACACCGAAGATTTCGGACACCACCAGGATCACCGGCAGGCCGGTCTTGCCTTCAGGCTGGGCGCGGTACACGGGCACTTTCTGGCCGTTGACTTCGATGGTCACGGTGCCGGCGGTGAGGCCTGCGGTGTCGGTGTGGATGGTTTCAGCGCTGACCGGCAGCACGGCGGCGGCAAAGCCGGTGCCCAGCGCGGCCTTCAGAAAATCGCGGCGATCCAGGCCGTCCGCAGCGTTCGGTGGTGCAACCAGACTTTTTGCATCGGACAGCAGGTCTTTCATGCGCCACCTCCCAAGGTTATCAGATTGGCCATTCTGACAGAATTTGTCGGCAGGTTGCCAAAATTTGTCAGGTGGCCGTGACAAAAATCGGCGAACCCTAAAATCGGGGTCAGACCCTAGGGTCTGACCCTGGGGTTAGGGTTCAGTGCGCCTCTTCCCAGTTTTTGCCGACGCCGACTTCGGCGACCAGCGGCACGTTCAGCTTGGCGACGCCCGCCATCAGCTGGGGCAGCTTTTCGCGTACCAGCGCCAGCTCGTCGTCCGGCACTTCCAGCACCAGTTCGTCGTGCACCTGCATGATCATCTTGCTGCGCAGGTTGGACGACTCCAGCCAGTCCTGCACCGCGATCATGGCCAGCTTGATCAGGTCGGCGGCCGTGCCCTGCATCGGCGCGTTGATGGCCGCGCGTTCGGCGGCCTGGCGGCGCGGGCCGTTGGGCGAATTGATCTCCGGTAGCCACAGGCGGCGGCCGAACACGGTCTGCACATAACCCTGCGCCTTTGCTTCGGCGCGCGTTTCGTCCATATAGCGCTTCACGCCGGCGAAGCGGGCGAAGTAGCGGTCGATATAGCTTTGCGCGGCAGCGCGGTCGACACCCAGGTTGGCAGCCAGGCCGAAGGCGCTCATGCCGTAGATCAGGCCAAAGTTAATCACCTTGGCGTAGCGGCGCTGTTCGGATTGCACCTCGGCCGGCGCCACGCCGAAGATTTCGGCGGCGGTGGCGCGGTGAATGTCCTCGCCTTCCGCGAAAGCGCGCAGCATGTTTTCGTCGCCCGAGATGTGGGCCATGATGCGCAGCTCGATCTGCGAGTAGTCGGCTGACACGATATGCGAACCGGCCGGCGCCACAAAGGCTTCGCGGATGCGGCGCCCCTCGGCGGTACGCACCGGGATGTTTTGCAGGTTCGGATCGTTCGACGCCAGACGGCCGGTGATCGCCACGGCTTGTGCGTAATTGGTGTGCACGCGGCCGGTGGACACATTGATCATCTTCGGCAGCTTGTCCGTGTAAGTGGACTTCAGCTTGGACATCGAGCGGTATTCCAGCAGCACTTTCGGCAGCGGGTAATCCTCGGCCAGTTTCTGCAGCACTTCCTCGTCGGTGGATGGCGCGCCGCTTGGCGTCTTCTTGATGACAGGCAGCTGCAGCTTGGTGAAGAAGATTTCGCCGATCTGCTTGGGCGAGCCCAGATTGAAAGGCTGCTCGGCCAGTTCGTAAGCCTTCTGCTCCAGCTCCACGATGCGCGCGGCAAGCTCGCTGGACTGCGTATTCAACAGGCCGGCGTCAATCAGCACGCCATTGCGTTCAATCTTTTGCAGCACGACAGCGGTCGGCAGTTCGATGGTGTTGTAGACCGTGGTCAGGCCTTCGTGCGCGGCGACGTGGCCGTGCATCGCCAGGTGCAGACGCAGGGTGATGTCGGCATCTTCCGCCGCGTATTCGGTGGCGCGCTGGATCTCCACCTGATCGAAGCCGATCTGGCTGGCGCCCTTGCCGCACACCTCTTCATAAGCGATGGTCTTGTGGTTCAGGTGGCGCATGGCCAGGCTGTCCATATCGTGGGTGCGATGCGATTCGAACACATACGATTGCAGCAGCGTGTCGTGCACGATGCCGCGCAGGGCCACGCCGTGGTTGGCGAAGATATGCGCGTCGTACTTCAGGTTCTGGCCGAGTTTAGGCTTGGATGCGTCTTCCAGCCACGGCTTCATTTTCTCCAGCACCAAGTCGCGCTGCAACTGCACCGGCGCACCGGCATAGCGGTGGGCCAGCGGGATGTAGCAGGCGATGCCCGGCTCGATGGCCAGCGAGATGCCGACCATTTGCGCCAGCATCGGTTCCAGCGAGGTGGTTTCGGTATCGATGGCGGTCAGCCCGGCCTTGTCGATGCGCGCCAGCCAGTCGTCCAGCTGGGCCTCGGTCAGCACGGTTTCATAGCTGACGGTGGCCGGTGGCGCGGCGAACAGGTCTTGCGTGGCGCCCGGCGCGGACGGCGCAGGCGCGGCGGCCGCTGCGCCGGTTGGCGCAGCAGGCGTCATGCCGCCCAGTTCGCGCAGCAGGGTTTTGAAGCCGTACTTGCTGAAGAAGGCCAGCAGCAGTTCACGGTCTTCGCTTTTTGCGACCAGCGATTCGGAAATCGACATCATGTGCTCTTTGAGGTCGCAATCCGTCTTTACCGTAATCAACTGGCGGCCCTTCGGCAGCCATTCCAGCGCGGCGCGCAGATTGCCGCCCACGAC
>NZ_JBFRDW010000045.1:0-16529 GCF_052113985.1 Pseudoduganella sp. RAF53_2
AACGTGAAGAACGGCGACGTGCTGATCGCTGCCATCACCTCCTGCACCAACACCTCCAACCCGAGCGTGCTGCTGGCTGCCGGCCTGCTGGCCAAGAAAGCCGTGGAAGCCGGCCTGAACGTCGCTCCGCACATCAAGACCTCGCTGGCGCCTGGCTCGCGCGTTGTGACCGAGTACCTGACCGCTGCCGGCCTGCTGCCATACCTGGAAAAACTGGGCTTCGGCGTGACCGCTTACGGTTGCACCACCTGCATCGGTAACGCCGGCGACCTGACCCCGGAACTGAACGCCACCATCACCGGCAACGATATCGTGGCTGCCGCCGTGCTGTCCGGTAACCGTAACTTCGAAGCGCGTATTCACCCGAACATCCGCTCCAACTTCCTGGCATCGCCACCGCTGGTCGTCGCTTACGCGATCGCCGGCAACGTGACCCGCGACCTGATGACCGAACCGGTCGGCCAGGGCAAGGATGGCAAGGACGTCTACCTGGGCGACATCTGGCCGACCTCCGCCGAGATCCAGAAGCTGATGAAGTTCGCGATGAACTCCAAAGTCTTCAAGGAAAACTACGCCGACGTGAAGGGCGCTCCTGGCAAGCTGTGGGAAGCCGTGTCCTCCACCGAAGGCCAGGTCTACAACTGGCCTGATTCGACCTACATCGCTGAGCCGCCATTCTTCGACGGCTTCGAGATGAAGCCGAAGGCAGCGGAAGCCGGCATCACCGGCGCCCGTGCACTGGGCGTGTTCGGCGACTCCATCACCACCGACCACATCTCGCCAGCCGGCTCCATCAAGGAAGACGGCCCGGCAGGCAAGTGGCTGAAGGAAAACGGCGTGATGAAGGCCGACTTCAACTCCTACGGCTCGCGCCGCGGCAACCACGAGATCATGATGCGCGGCACCTTCGCCAACGTGCGTATCAAGAACAAGATGATCCCTCCGAAGGCCGACGGTTCCGCGGTTGAAGGCGGCATCACCCTGCACCAGCCTTCCGGCGAACAATTGTCGATCTACGACGCAGCGATGAAGTACATCGACGCGGGCACCCCGACCATGATCTTCGGCGGCGAAGAATACGGTACCGGCTCTTCCCGTGACTGGGCAGCCAAGGGCACCCAGCTGCTGGGCGTGAAGGCTGTGATCTGCCGTTCCTTCGAGCGTATCCACCGCTCCAACCTGGTGGGCATGGGCGTGCTGCCACTGCAGTTCATCGGCAACGATTCCGTCGAGTCGCTGAACATCACCGGCAAGGAAGTGTATRACCTGAAGGGTCTGGAAGGCGAAATCAAGCCACAGCAACAGGCTACCCTGGTGATCCACCGCGCCGACGGCTCCAAGCAGGAAGTGCAAGTGCTGCTGCGTATCGATACCCCGATCGAAGTAGACTACTACAAGCACGGCGGCATCCTGCCGTTCGTTCTGCGCCAGCTGCTGGCTGCTTAAAAACCTACGGCGTAAAACAGGTGGCTGCCACGATGTGGCAGCCACCAGGTTCCCGCCTCTGGTTCTGAATAAAACGCCGGCTCGCCGGCGTTTTTGTTTTTGGGCGCCCTTTCTTGCCGAATCCACTACAATATATGTGACAAGGTTTCCTTTTTACACTGAGCAAAAGCGCTATGCGTCGACCATCCAAAGATTCAACCCAGAAATTGTCCGCCGACAGCCAGCGCCTTCTGAACCTAGCCCAAGCCGTGGGCCAGGCAGCCTCCCGGATTGAAGAGCGTAACTGGGAGCGAACGCTGGACACGCAGCTGCACAAGCTGCTGCGCACCGGCCATCAGGACACCATTGATGCCGCCCTGAACTCCCTGTTCAGCGTGGATTTGAACGCTTACGACGTCCTCATGGATAGCGTGGAAGCGGTAAGCGAGTCCGACACCATCGTGGTGGAAGTGGACGGTGAATCGCGCGAGTACGATGTGCTGCTCGTGGCCGCGCCGGTCCTGGCCTGGACGCGCTTTTCCATCGCATCCGGCCAGATTCCGGGCGAGATTCTGAACACGCTGTCGGCCCACTTCTCCGCTCACCTGCTGGCGGATGGCACGCATATGGCGATGTCGTCTACTTTGTATTCGATCGACCAGCTGCCGCGCACCCACGCGGAAGCCTATTCGAAGACGCACAAGCTGGGCCAGTCCGCGCTGAAGGGCGTGGCCGTGAAGTCGGAAACCAAGACGCCGGAAACCGCGCCCTTCCTGGCCGATACACGCTACCTGATGGTGGCGGTGGTAGCGCAACATGGCGCTCCCCTGTTCCGCTGGCAGATGCAGGCGGCGGGCATGAATCCGGGCGAAGAGCGCAAGAATGCGCTGGAAGCCTGGAAGACCCAGGCCGAGCCGACCGTTGCACGCCTGCTGCCGGGCTGCGGCATCGAGCTGCTGTTGCCGGAAGCGTACTACATGGCCTGCCGCGAGGCGGACAAGCTGATTCGTCCCGTCTCGATCCGCGCTGCGGTGCATTATCTGACGCATTCGCTGTCCTGCGAGCCAAACGAACTGCGCGCGGTGATTGCGGGCTTCGGCGACGAATCCGCGCCGGACGGCCAGATCGACGAATACCGCGTGGCGTTCACCCGCCGCAGCGACAGCGACGTGATCTACGGCGTGGTGTGGCCGCTGTATGGCCAGGAAGACGAAGAAGGCACGCCGCCGGAAGGCCCGATTACCGCCGGCCACCTGACCGCCATGCTGAAGCCGCGTACGCCGGTGGAAGAAATCATCGAGCACCTGAACGAGGCTGGCGTTTCGCAGGTGAAGAAGCTGGGCGAAAAATACGTCGCTGAGTACTGCGACGACTGCGGCGCTCCCCTGTTTGCCGATCCCTCCGGCGAACTGGTCCACGCCGAGATGCCGGAAGACGCCCCCACCGGCACCGAGCACTTCCACTGACCGCAATGGGGCCGGACCCTATTTAGCCAAAGCTAGATGGGGTCCCTCCCTATTTCTCGCCTATTTCTTGCCTAATTCGCGCCTATTTCGCACCATTTAGCCTTCTGCCATCTAGTTTCAACCCCGTCCAGACACATCCGCAACACCCGCGCGCACGATTGAGAATTCGTTTGCGGCAGGTCGCCGAGTTCGTTACCATCGCGTTTCAATAAATCTGTAAAAAGCAAACCGCGTGTGAGCGCGGGACGCAAAGTCAACGGTCAAGAGGCCAAGGCCCTCTGCGACGGCAGGACTGCCAGACTCGTCAACCCCGGGCCCATCCCGGTGGTGAGCTCTTCACACCGGTCGCCCGACCGGCGGGCAGTCCGCTTTTCGGTAATTTTTTGAAAACTGGACTTAACTACCCAATGAAGAAGCACAGCATTTCCCTCCTCGCAATGACCGCGGCCATGGCCGCCATGATTCCCGCAGCCTATGCTGCCCACAACGCAACGGACGACGCGCCTGAAGGCGAATATGCGCGCGGCCGCATCCTGGTCGAACCGCGCGAAGGCCTGAGTACGGCCAATTTTGACGAAGCCCTGCGCCCGCACGGCGGCAAGCGCCGCAAGATGGGTCAAAGTAATATCCACATCGTCGACCTGCCCGGCAACGGCAATGAAAAGTCGGTCGTGGCTGAACTGCGCAAGAACCCGAACTTCAAGTACGTGGAAGTGGACCGCCGCGTGAAGCTGAGCGCGGTCACCAATGACCCTTACCTGGGCAGCGAATGGCATATCAGCAAAATCGGCGCCAACACTGCCTGGGATAAAGCCCAGGGCGCAGGCGTCACCATTGCCATTCTGGACAGCGGCGTGGACAGCACCCACCCCGACCTGGCGCCGCACATCGTCCCCGGCTGGAACGTGTACAGCAATAACGCCGACACCAGCGACGTGTGCGGCCACGGCACCGCGGTCGCCGGCACCGCTGCCGCGGCCATGAACAATGGCGCGGGCGTCGCTGGCGTGGCCGGTAACGCGAAGATCATGCCGATCCGTATCGCCTACAAGGACGCCGCCACCAACTCCTGCTACGCCTACTACTCGACCATGGCCAGCGCCGTGACCTATGCGGCCGACCATGGCGCGCGCGTGGTGAACATCAGCTACGCCAGCGTTCCCGCCAGCGCCGCTGTGCAGAGCGCCGCACAATACCTGAAGAGCAAGGGCGGCCTGCTGTTCGTCTCGGCCGGTAACAGCAACCGCGATGAAGGCTTCACGCCGACCACCACCATGATCGCCGTGTCGGCCACCGACAGCACCGACAGCCGCTCCAGCTTCTCCAGCTACGGCAGCTTCGTTTCACTGTCCGCGCCAGGTTCGAGCATCTACACCACCGTAGCGGGCGGCGGCTACGGCGGCTGGAACGGCACGTCTTTCGCCAGCCCGGTGGCAGCCGGTGTGGCAGCGCTGATGATGTCGGCCAATCCATCGCTGGACCCGGCCAAGATCGAAAGCCTGATGTATTCCACCGCTGTCGATCTGGGCACGCCAGGCCGCGACATCTACTACGGTTACGGCCGCGTGAATGCCGCCGCTGCGGTGGATGCCGCGATTGCAGCGTCCACTCCGAAGGACACCACCGCGCCGACCGTGGCAATTGCTTCGCCAGCCGCCAGCAGCACCGTGTTCGGCACCGTTGCTATCAACGTGAACGCGGCTGACAACGTCGGCGTGTCGCGCGTTGAACTGAAGGTGAACAACACCGTGGTTGCCACCGACAGCGCAGCGCCTTTCGCCTTCTCCTGGGATTCCAAAGGTGTAGTGAACGGCATGGCCTCGCTGATCGCGGTCGCCTACGACGCGGCAGGCAATGTGGCATCGTCCGCGCCAGTCTCGGTGAACGTGGCCAACGTGGTTGCGGCTCCGGTGAAGGACACCATCAAGCCGGTGGTCACCATCAGCAATCCGGTGGCGGGCAAAGTGACTGGCCTGGTCAACGTGAAGATCGATGCCTCCGACAACAGCGGCCCGGCAGGTCTGACCCTGGCGCTGTACATCGATGGTGTGAAAGTGGCAAACGGTTCGGGCAGTACCATGTCCTACACCTGGAACACAACCAGCATCGCCGCCGGTAGCCACAGCCTGTACGCCAGCGCGCGTGACGCAGCCGGCAACAGCACCTTGTACTACCGCGCTGTTACCAAGTAGTGTAAGGCTGCTTGATCAGGCAGGAGTTGTAGTAGCGGGGATCATGAGTCACATCCTCGCCTGCCCAATCAGGCTTGTCGAAACGCTGGTTTTCGCTGGGGAGTTCGATCTCGGCAATGACCAGCCCGGCATTCACGCCCAGGAATTCATCGACTTCCCAGGTGAAGCCGCCGAAAGGAATCTTGCGGCGGTATTTTTCAATGATGGGTTTCTCGCACACATTGTCGAGAAACTCGACGGCGTCGGCCATCGGCAGCGGATACTCCCACTCGCCGCGGCTGGCGCCGACGTTTTTAGTTTTGATCGTCAAGACCGCCTTATCGCCTTCGATGCGAACGCGCACGGTGCGCTCCGCGTTGGAGGACAGATAGCCCTGGCGCAGCAGCACAGGCTCGCCCTGCTGCTTCCAGTCCTCGTTCGTCACGAGGAATTTGCGTTCGATCTCGACGCCCATGTTTACTCGTCCAGCGACAGCAGGATAGGCTGCAGGATGGCCRCACCCAGCGCCGCACTGCGCGAACCGTTCCAGCCCACGGTCGGCACCGGCAGGTCGGCGTTATCCTTGAACGGCATTTCCAGCGTCAGCGACAGCACCTTGAAGTGGTGGCCGATGTACYTGGACGCCAGCGTCAGCATGTCTTCCTTGTACTTGGACGGCGCGTAGCCGTATTTGTCCTGGAAGTCCGGGCTGGACTGCTTGTAGCGCTCGATGAAGTTCTTCTGGCGCGCCATCTGTTCGGCTGTGAAGTTCTCCAGCATCTCGTTACCGGCCACGAAGTTGTAAGGCAGCGCTTCGTCGCCGTGGATGTCGAAGAACATGTCCACGCCGGTTTCGTGAATTTTCTGCTTCACGCACAGCACTTCAGGCGAACGCTCCAGCGATGGGGTCATCCACTCACGGTTCAGGTTCGCGCCGGATGCGTTGGTGCGCAGGTTGCCGCGCACGGAGCCGTCCGGATTCATGTTCGGCACGATGTAGAAGCAGCAGCGCTGCAGCAGCTTGCGTGCGATCGGGTTGGCATCGTCCAGCAGGCAGTCGATCAGGCCTTCGATGAACCATTCGGCCATCGACTCGCCAGGGTGCTGGCGCGCGATGAACCAGATTTTCTTTTCCGCTTCCGGCTCGCCGATCACGACCAGGTTCATGTCACGGCCATCGACGGTGGAGCCGATATCCAGCACGCGGGCGACCGGATTCTCGGCCACTTCGCCCAGCAGGCGCAGGTGGCGCTCCCACGAATACGGCTCGAAGTAGGCGTAGTAGACGCTGTCGTTGTGCGGGGTGTGCTTGATGGTCATGACCTGGCCGTCGAAGGACGTCGGCACACGGAACCAGTTTTCACCGTCATAGCTCGCTGCGGCGTGGTAGTCCTCGAAACCCTTGGCGTAGGTCGCCTGGCCCGCGTTCAGGAAGCGCATCGTCACGGCCTCGCCGCGCGCGCCCTGCAGGCGGAAGTGGAACCACTGGTGGATGTCTGCGTGCGAGTCTTTGCGGAGGTTCAGTTCGATGTTGGCTGCGCTGTCAGCGCGCAGCACTTCGATGGCGCCGGAGTCGAAATTCTGGCTGATCTTGATGGTCATTACGGTCCCGTTCAGATGATCTGGGTTGATCGGATTTCCGTCATTGTACAACCCACGGCAGAAGCAGGTGGCAGCCACGATGTGGCTGCCACCAGGGTTACGCCGTGGGTTTTAAGCGATGTTGCGGCCGCGCGCCTTCAAGGCCGCGCGCACGCCGGCGCCATAAGCCGGATCGGCCTTGTCGAAATGCTCCAGCTGCCGCTGAATAATCTCATCGCTGACCTGACTCATCGGACCTGCCAGATTGGCGAACAGGTTGAGCTTCTCCTGCTCAGGCATCAGACGGAAGAGATTACCGGCCTGGGTGTAATCATCTTCCTTGCCACGCCCATCGTAACGGCCCGCCGCACCACTCAAGCCCAGTGGCCCCTCGCCATTGCCCATGCCGTGCGGATTCACACCGGCAGCTTCCACCGCCGCGTAATTCTGCGCCGCGCCGCCATTGGCAATCGCCATCGCGCCGTCGCGCTGCTGGTTGTGGAAGGGGCAGCGTGGCGCATTCACCGGCAGATGCTGGTGGTTGGTGCCTACGCGGTACAGCTGCGCATCGTGGTAAGCAAACAGGCGCGCCTGCAGCATCTTATCCGGCGAATAGCCCATGCCCGGCACCACGTTCGACGGCGATAGCGCCGCCTGCTCCACCTCAGCGTGGTAATTGACCGGATTGCGGTTCAGTTCCAGCACGCCCACCGGAATCAGCGGGAAATCGGCATGCGGCCACACCTTGGTCAGGTCGAAGGGATTCCAGCCAGTGCGGGCTTCCCAGTCCGCCAGTTGCTGCTCGGTCGCCACCTGCAGCTTCACATCCCAGCGCGGGAACTGGCCGCTGGCGATGGCGTTGAACAGGTCGCGCTGCGCGTAATCGGGATCTTCACCCGCCAGGCGCACCGCATCGGCTGCCGCCAGGTTCCTGATGCCCTGCTGCGTCTTGAAATGCCATTTCACGTAGACGCGCTCACCGGCGTCGTTGATCAGGCTAAAGGTGTGGCTGCCGAAACCGTCCATGTGGCGATAACCGTCCGGGGTGCCACGGTCCGAGAACAGCATGGTGACCTGGTGCAGGCTTTCCGGCGAACGGCTCCAAAAGTCGAACATCGCGGTTGGCGACTTCAGATTGGTCTGCGGATCGCGCTTCTGAGTGTGAATGAAATCGGGGAACTTGATGCCGTCCTTGATGAAGAACATCGGCGTATTGTTGCCAACCAGGTCCCAATTACCCTCTTCGGTATAGAAACGGACGGCAAAGCCGCGCGGATCGCGTTCCGTGTCCGCACTGCCCTTTTCGCCGCCCACAGTGGAGAAGCGCAGGAAGGTTTCGGTCTGCTTGCCAATCTGCGCGAACAGCCTGGCCTTGGTGTATCTGGTGATGTCGTGGGTGACGGTGAACGTGCCATAAGCGCCCGAACCTTTGGCGTGTACCACGCGCTCAGGGATGCGTTCGCGATTGAAGTGCTGCAGTTTCTCGATCAGGTGGAAGTCCTGCAGCAGCACCGGGCCGCGCGGGCCGGCAGTCAGGGAATTCTGGTTGTCGGCGACGGGAATGCCGGATGCGGTGGTGATAGGCGGTTGGCTCATTGTGCTTGCTCCTCTTAGCGTTGGCTGGTGAAACCATTCTAAGTAAGCAAGCTCAATTAATAAATTTGATTGATACTATCTATTCGATAGAAAATTTTAAAAATGCTCATGGATCGCGATGCCTTCGATCGGGTCCGGCAGCACCGCCCAGGGTTTGGCCCCGAATGCGCGCTTGCCGTCTTCGTAGCCCGCCTGCCAGCGCTGCTGGATGCCCTCCTGCGAAAAGTCGATGTCCTTGGTGTGGTCTTCGCAGTGCAGGTGCGGCGCCTTCATCATCACGATGTGCATGGACGTGCCGCAGCCCCACAGCGACAGCTCGCGCACTTCGGGCGACTTGCGGACCTCATCCGGCAGTTTCAGGGTCAGCTGGCGGATCACATGGCGCAGGCGGTGCAGCTTGCGCTGCTGCTCGATGTTGCTGGCGCGGCTGGCGTACTGGATTTCCTTGTGCTTCTCCAGCACATCCAGCACGCTTTGCGGCTCGCTGCCATCCGGGTTCCACACCTGCACGGAGAAGATGACCGAGTCGTGGCGCGGCTCATCGTCCAGCACCGCTTCGATCGGCGTGTTCGAATAAATCCCGCCGTCCCAGTAAGGCTCCTCGCCGATGCGGATCGCCGGGAAGGCCGGCGGAATCGCGCCCGAAGCCAGCACGTTGGTGACGTCCAGCGCCTCCTTGCGTGTATCGAAGTAGCGCATGACGCCATTGCGGGCGTTGACCGCGCCAACGGTGAAACGCGTGTGACGCTCATTCAGATATTTGAAATCGACCAGCGCTTCCATCGTTTCGCGCAGCGCATTGGTGCGGTAGAAGGCCGCATTCTCGACGCCGACTTTCGCCGCCGGATTCCACCATGTGATCGGATTAGGATCGAAGAAGGCCGGGATGCCCTGTGTGATGGTCAGCGCGTTGGCAAAGAGGCGCGGCATATTCGGGAACAGAGCGGAATGCTGCTCCATCGTTTCCCAGAACTGGCGCAGGCGCTTGAGGCGCATCTCCGGCGGATTGCCGGCGATGATGGCGCCATTCAGCGCGCCGATCGAGGTACCGATCACCCAGTCCGGCTCCACGCCCGCTTCGTGCATGGCCTGATAGACGCCCAGCTGATAAGCGCCCAGCGCGCCGCCGCCTTGCAGCACGAGCACGACTTGTCCGGGCAAGGCCTGCGCCTCTTTGCGTTTCACCACGAAGCTTCTCCTTGTTCAGAGGCGGGCAGAGAGCCCGATAGTAAAGCTGAAATCCGGCGTACGGCGATTCAGGCCGAAGAACATCGCGGCGTCGACCTGCCAGTTTTTCGACAGCAGGTAAGTGGCGCCGGTGTCGAAACTGGCCGAAGTGCCGCCGTAGCGCGTTTTGGCGATGCGCTGCGATGCTACCTCAATAAAGGTATGCGTGCTCTCGCTCCACTCCTTGTCGAAGGAAACACCGAACATGCCGCTGGTGAAGTGCCGGCCCTGTTCATCGCGGTCCGCCACGATGCCGGGCATGACGCCGACCGACCAGTTGTCCGGCAAGTCCCATTCGCCCGTAATGCGCACCGATGGACGCGTGCCGTTGCCCTTGAATGCCTGCGAACCGGTGGCGAAGTCCAGCTGTCCGATCAAGCCGATGGCAGGCATGGCGCCTTCGCCATCGCGCACGTGCCACTTCATGCTGACCGCGGCATCGCCCCAGCCGCTGTCACGCGCGTAATCCGTGCCATCGGCGCGATAGCGCATGCGGCCGTCGGTTTCGAGGCGCAGCTCAAGATCATCCGCGACGCCGATACGCAGCAGCAGCGGAGTGCTGCTCGTACGCTCCTTCAGGCCGGCGTCCTTGTTGCGGTCCTGGGCGAAGCCGGCTTCGAGCTGGATGACGCCTTTGCCGACCGTGTCAGCCGAGTCGACAAAGTCAGGGCGGTCGGTAGAAATGTTCTCGTCCGGCGCGGCCAGCGCGATGCCGGATACCATGATCAGCGACAGTCCGAATGCAAGCTTGTAATGCATGTGTCCTCCACCTGGGATTTGGCTTAGGATTATACAAGTCCGACTCAACGAGGAGGTCCGCCATGCAACTCAACCACATCGACCTGCCGGTCAGCGATCTCGAAGCGGCCGTGCATTACTTCGAAAAAGGCTTCGGCTTCGAGCGGCTGGGTGCACCGGCGCCCGGAATGGCCATTCTGCACGGCACAGGCGGCTTTGTGCTGGTGCTGAACCAGCTGGACGGGCCAGTGATCTACCCGCAGGGCTTCCACATCGGCTTCCTGCAATCCTCCGACGAAGCCGTGCACGCTGTTTATCAGCACCTGGCCGACTCCGGCCTACCCGTCCCCGCGCCGCCAGCCCGAGCCTGGGGCGCCCTCGCCTTCTACGCCCAAGCACCTGGCGGCATCCTCATCGAAGTCAGCCACCGGGTCTAGTGAACTAAATTCACCGCTCCCTGTCCAAGCTCAAAGTACGTCCGTCTCAACGGCGCAAAGTAAGAGCACATCAGTGACAGGAGACCGCTATGGAACCCGACGTACAAGTCAAACTGGAGGGTCACGAGGTCCGTATTTCCAAGCTGGAGCTCACGATGGAATCTGTATTAACAGCTTTGGACAAGCTTCAGACATCAGTTGACGGCCTGAGGACCGAACTGCACGACTCGGTAATTCGGCAGAGCATAGAACTTCAACAAGCCCTTGCTGATCAACGCAAGGAGGCCAGGCAGGAGATGGCCATTCAAAATGAAAAGTTCTTGAACGCCCTTGCTGAACAGAAAGGGGAGTTCCGGCGCGGACTCGATGAGCAAAAAGAAGTGCTCCGACGCGCACTAGATCAACAACAAGAAGAGTTCCGACGTGGGCTCGCTGAACAGCGAGATGCGTTCCAAGCCGGGCTCGCCTCGCAAAAAGAAGATTTCCTGCGCACGTTCGCCGAACAGAACGGCAATCTCAAATTTGTGCTGACCGAGCAGCGAGCATGGAGCGAGAAGAGCACCAAGGAACTATGGGACGACCAGCGGGTGCTGCGAAACGAGCTGGCGAATAACACGCGCTGGATAATTGCCCTGGTCGCGGCGAACCTTATTGCCATGTGCACCTTGGTCGTCAGGTCTTTTTAGGCATGCGGCCAGTGCGGAGAAGGTAGGCCCATTCGGCGTTGTCGTGGCGAGCGGCGAAGTCGCTGGCGGCGCTCCAGTCGTAGGCGATGGCGTAGTGTTCGATGGTCCAGCCGCAGGGGGTGCGCTCGAAGATGGCGTAGCGGGCGTGGGGCGTATTGTTCTCTGCCTTGTGATGGAAGGGATGGATATCATCGAACGCAGGCCAACCGACGCTGCCGGGATTGGCGATCAGGCGTCCATCATCAAGGCGGAAGGCGCGCGGGATGTGGGTATGGCCGCAAAGGATCAGCGAAGCGTGCGCATCGCTCGCGCGCTCAAGCACTTCTTCATGCGTGGCCGCACGCCGGCCCTGCTCTGTCACAGTCTCCAAGAAATAGCGTACGTCCGATGACGGTGTRCCGTGCACGAGCAGCACGTCATCGGCAATGCGCAGCGTTTKYGGCAGGCTGCGYATCCAGGCCCGCTGTTCGTCGGTGATGTGGTCGTAAGCGTTACGATCCTCGACGCTGAGTTGCGCAGGATCGTCTTCGAGCACCTGGCGTTCGTGATTGCCCGAGATGGTCGGCAAATTCAATGGCATCAGCCGCTCCGCCGTTTCGCGGGGCTTCAGGGGGCTGGACAGGATATCGCCCAGGTTCACTGTCAGGTCAACTTTGCGTTTGACGATGTCGTCCAGCACCGCATCGAGCGCCCACAAATTGCCATGAATGTCGGAGATTGCTGCGATACGCATCGGCCTCTCCTTTCGCGGATCACTATACCACCGCGCGTCCGGTTCGAAGAGCGAGCGCCCAATCGGGACGACCATTGCGGGCCGCGAGTTCGCTGGCGGGACGCCAGTCGTAGGCAATCGCGTACTGCGCCACTGTCCAGCCATCGGCGCTGCGCTCGGCAATGCAGTAGCGTGCATGCGGCGTGCGGTTCTCGACCTTATGATCGAAGGGATAATCGGCATAGAAAGCTTGCACGCCCACGCTGCCGGGATTGCCGATCAAGCGGCCGTCGTCGAGTTGCATGGTGCGCGGTGTATGCGTGTGCCCGCACAAGATCAGCGATGCCTGTGCATTGGCGGCACGCTCGCTCACCTCATCATGCGTGGAGGGACGAATGCCCTGTTCCGTCACCGTTTCCATGAAATAGACCAGGTCCGAATCCGGCGTGCCATGCACCAGCAACACGTCGTCTGCAAGACGCAGCGTTTGCGGCAGGCTGCGCATCCAGGCACGTTGCGCCGGCGTGATGTGCTCGTGCGCGTGCAAGTCCGATGCGCCCATGCGCGCGGGATCGCCTTCCAGCACCTGGCGTTCGTGATTGCCGGCGATGGTCGGCAGGTTCAACGCCATCAGCCGATCGGCCGTTTCGCGCGGCAGCAAGGGACCTGACAGAATATCGCCAAGGTTGACGATGACGTCCGCACCGCGGCGCTCGACCTCTGCCAGCACGGCATCAAGTGCCCACAGGTTGCCGTGAACGTCTGAAATTGCCGCGATCCGCATAAAATTCTCCATTCATTAAAGCAGCAGGAAGGTGCGCTGGGCTGGCAGCGCTGCATCCGCAGCCACGGTTTCGTCCTTCAGCTGGATGCCGGACAGGCCGCGCTTGCGGGCCTGGTCGAGCAGATAGTGTAAGCGGTAGGCCGCCGTTTCGTAACACAGTCCTTCCGGACGCACATTGGAGATGCAATTGCGCGCTTCGTCGGTCAGGCCGCGGCGTGGCGCCCAGGTCATGTACAGACCCATGCTGTCTGGCGAACTAAGGCCGGGACGCTCGCCGATCAGCACCACCACTGCCTTCGCGCCCAGCAGTTCGCCGATCTCGTCGCCGATCGCGACGCGGGCCTGCTGCACGATTGTCAGCGGCGCCAGCGTGAAGCCGTCAGCGAGCAAGCGCGGAATCAGCTGCGCCAGCAGAGGCGCAGCATGCTGCTGCACCGCCAGCGCGGACAGGCCGTCCGCCACGACGAAGGCCACGTCGGCGCCGTTCACGGCGCGCGGCAGCGCAGCCAATTCGGCGCGCGATGATTCGCCGAGCTGGCGGCCAAGGTCGGGACGCTGCAGGTACACTTCGCGCGTCGCAGCAGCGCTATGCAGGAGCAGGCAACGCGCCGCAGCCGCATCATCCGGCGCGCTGTCCGTCGAGTCGCCAGCGGCATTGCCGGGTGCCAGGCGCAGCGCCTGCGTGACGGCGACGCGCAGTGGCTCCACGTCCAGCGGCGTATGGACCGCATCGCGCGCCATCGCGTGGGCGAGCTGGAAGGCCAGTTGCGGCGCGGTCGGTAAGCTGGGGCCGTGGCGTCCGAGCGCCACGCGGGCCGCAGTGAACTGGCGCAGCGCGGACCATGGATTCATACCGGTCCTCCCTGCAAGCGGCGTAGCGCCGGCTGGAACAATGCCGGCGGCTCGCGCACTGGCAGCCCATCCGCGCCGAATATGCCGGAAGCCTGCAGCCACGCTGCAAACTCCGGCGCCGGCTGACGCTCCAGCAGCGTGCGAGCGTACAGCACATCGTGGTACGAAGTGCTCTGGTAATTGAGCATGATGTCATCCGCACCGGGCACGCCCATCACATAGGTCACCCCTGCCGCCGCCAGCAAAGTAAGAAGAACGTCCATATCATCCTGATCCGCCTCGGCGTGATTGGTGTAGCAGATGTCGCAGCCCATGGGCAGGCCAAGCAGCTTGCCGCAGAAATGATCTTCCAGTCCTGCGCGCGTGATCTGCTTGCCGTCGTACAGATATTCAGGACCAATGAAACCAACCACGCTGTTGACCAGCAGCGGCTTGAAATGGCGCGCGACCGCATAGGCACGCGCCTCGCATGTCTGCTGGTCCATCCCGTGATGCGCGGACGCTGACAGCGCACTGCCCTGCCCCGTCTCAAAGTACATCACATTGCTGCCGACCGTGCCGCGTCCCAGCGCAAGCGCCGCCTGGCGCGCTTCATCGAGCAGCGCCAGATTGACGCCGAAGCTGCGATTCGCCGCCTCAGTGCCCGCAATCGACTGAAACACCAGATCAACCGGCGCACCGCGCTCAATCGCGGCCAGCGTATTGGTCACGTGCGTCAGCACACACGATTGCGAAGGGATCGCGAAGCGGCCGATGATCTCGTCCAGCATCACAACGAGATTGATCACCTGCGCCACGTTGTCGGTCGCCGGATTAATGCCGATCACCGCATCGCCGCAACCGTATAACAGGCCATCGAGAATACTGGCAGCGATGCCGCTGGCATCATCGGCCGGATGATTCGGCTGCAGCCGTGCGGACAACGTGCCACGCAAGCCAAGCGTGTTGCGAAAAGCCGTCGTGACCTGGCATTTGGATGCAGCCAGAATCAAGTCCTGATTGCGCATGATCTTGCTGACCGCTGCCGCCATTTCCGGCGTAATGCCCGGCGCCACGGCAGATAAGCGTGCGCTGCCGGTGTGCTCGTCCAGCAGCCAGTTGCGGAAGTCGCCGACTGTCAGATGGCGGATCTCGGCAAACGCCGGCGCCGAATGCGTGTCCATGATCAGCCGCGTGACCTCGTCATCCTCATACGGCACCAGCGCTTCATTCAGAAAAGTGGTCAACGGTAAATCCGCGAGCGCCATCTGCGCCGCCACGCGCTCCGCAGCGCTGGATGCGGCCACGCCGGCCAGCAAATCCCCTGAACGCGCAGGCGAAGCCTTGGCCAACAAATCCTTCAAATCACGGTACTGAAACTTGCTCATTGAAAGGCTCCGTCGAGGAAGCACCACCTGAGTATAGTCCCGCGAAATCGTTTAAAAATAATGCAATTTGGTGAAACTTTTTTGACAATCCCATGGTAGATTGTCAGATGTGTTAAGCATTTGACATCAACACTTCAAAATCTAGAAAGGGGAGTATGAAGAGCGTAATTTTTGCACTGGGCCTTGCTGCCTCGATCTCTGGCTGCGCCAGTGTTGACTGGACCGGCAACGGCGCGCCAGAAACCGCCGGCGAAAAGTTTACGATGACCGGCAGCATGATCCCGCGTAAGCAAGTACCTGATGGCGTGAAAGCGGTCGATAAAGACCAGATGGAACGCAGCATGCAACAGCAAGGCACCAACAACGGTACCCGCTGATGCGACAAAGGCCAACCGCAATGGTTGGCCTTTTTATTTTTACTGAGCCTGCTGGGGCAGCATGTAGACCAGTTCCCAGACGTGGCCGTCCAGATCTTCGAAGCCGTGGCCATACATGAAGCCATGGTCCTGCGGCTCACGCGGCGCCTTGCCACCGGCAGCCAGCGCCTTCTTCACCAGATCGTCCACCTCCTCGCGGCTATCGCAGCTCAGGCACACGATCACCTCGGTCGCTTCTTTCGCGCTCACGATCGGCTTGCTGGTAAAGCCCTTGAAGAAAGGCTCGGTCAGCAGCATGGCGTAGATGCTGCCATCGTGAATAATCATGCTCGCCGCATGTTCGTTGGTGTATTGCGGGTTGAAGGTGTAGCCCAGCGCCGCGAAGAAGGCTTTCGACTTTTCCAGATCCTTGACGGGCAGGTTGACGAAGATTTGCTTGTTCATTTCTGGTTCCTCATTGAGTGGTTGGTATCCCTACGACGCGCCAGCTTGCCCGCAATCGACAAGACCAATCAAACTTTTTCCAGCACTTTGAGGAACTGAGCCAGCCACTGAGGATGTGCAGGCCAGGCCGGGGCCGTAACGAAGTTCCCGTCCGTGACCGCCTGGTCCATTTCGATGGACATGTATTCAGCGCCGGCCGTGCGCACTTCTGCCGCACAGGCGGGATAGGCCGAGATCTTCTTGCCCTTGATGACGTCCGCCGCCGTCAGAATCTGCGCGCCGTGGCAGACGGCGGCAATTGRTTTGCCTGCCTTGGCGAATTCCTGCACCAGCCGCAGCAGATCTGCATTCATGCGCAGGTACTCGGGTGCGCGGCCACCGGCAATCATCAGGGCATCGTAGCCGCCCACCCTGACGTCGCTGAAGTTTGCGTTCAGGGTGAACATGTGGCCCGGCTTCTCGGTATAGGTCTGGTCGCCTTCGAAGTCGTGAATGGCGGTCTTGATCTTGTCCCCGCTCTTCTTGCCGGGACAGACGGCGTGCACCGTATGCCCGACCATTTGCAGTGCCTGGAATGGCACCATCGTCTCGTAATCCTCTGCAAAATCGCCGGTCAGAAACAAGATTTTCTTCGCGCTCATTTCACTCTCCTTTTCAAGGTTGGAT
>NZ_JBFRDW010000046.1:0-16188 GCF_052113985.1 Pseudoduganella sp. RAF53_2
TGAGGGATCGTGCTCGAAGCCGCCGGACACCACGCGCCGCAACCGCGCAACAGGAATGCAGTCGGATGCGCTGCGCGGCTCGAGATCGGTCAACAAGCGCACGGCGGGTTTCAGATAGGTGATTTCGGCCGCCATGGCTTCGGAGTAAAGGTCAGGCGTGTCCCGGTCATGGCGCACGAAGCGCGTGCCCGGCGCTTCGTAATTGCTGCTGTCCGGCGACATCAGGGGCAGCGATGCGTAGCAGGTCAGCTCCTGCACATTGGCGGGAACGCCGCTCAGGTCGAGTGCTGGCGGCAAGGGCACACAGTCGGGCGCTTCGATCAGCTCACCGTCGCGGAATATGGCGGACAAGGCGTCCAGCCGCAGCAGGTTGTTCTTCAGCGCCGGCATATCCCATTCGAGTGACTGAACGCCCCACAAGTATGGATGGATCGCTTGCGCCGTCTGATGCAAGCGCGCTTCGTGATAGCGGTCCTGCTGCTGGAAGTGCTGAGGACGGAGGAACAGGCCTTCCGCCCATAGCAGTTTTGATGCTGCACTCATTGAAAGCTCCTTATCTGACGGGGCTTGCGCCCGCACCCGCGCTGATCGCGCAGCTATTCAGGCCAACCGAGATACCGGATCTTTCAGCTTCCCTGGCTGGAAAGGCGAGCCGCCATTGTTGCGGACACGGTGCATTGAACAGGCCCACGACGCCGATATAGGCCGCATCGCGATCGAGCTTTTCGAGGGCATCGTAGTGTTGTCCGGGCACCAGCGTGACTTCGCGCATTTCGATCAGATCCGGACCGAGGTCGGACCCGTTCAGCAGGGAGTCGAACGATGCGCGCTGGAAGGCCGCCAGCTGCCGCAGCTTATAGATTCTGGTGACAAGTGCCAGCGGCTGGTCCTGCGGTCCAAAATTCAGACCAGGAGCGGCCTGCAGACGCAGCGCCACCTGGCGCTGAGGCGGTTCCGCGATGCGCAAGCCACCGCAGGCGCATAAGGCCAGCAACGGCATGAGGGCAAATGATTTCTTCATTACGACTCCTTCTGGTCAGGTGTCAATTAAATCTTCACCACAGCTGCGGGCTTTTGCGGCGGCGCAAAGCGTGAAAGAGACGCGCTCCGGACTTTGAGACAACGCAATCGCTGATGTGCACATCCCACCAATAATGGGCGACACCGCGAACAAGGAGACTCACGATGAGACTAATGTCGATACCCGTTCTGGCAGGTGCTGCGCTGCTCTCTGCCTGCGCCTCGGACGGCCAACAGATGCGGCTCGATCACTCGCCGGCCGCGTCGCTGGAGTCCATGGTGGCCGATGCCGACCGCGCAGCTGCAAGCGGCCAGCATGACAAGGCTTACGCCATTTTGAAGAATGCCGGTGCCAGCTGGCCCGCCGACAAGACGCCCTGGGTGCAGATGGCGCAAATGAAGTTCGATCGCGGCAGCTATGGCGAAGCCATCTCGAATGCGCTGGAGGCATTGCAGCGCGATCCCACCGACCGCACGGGAAATAGCATCATTGCCGTCAGCGGCCTGCGCCTGTCCACCAAGGCATTGGCGGACCTGAGCCAGCAAAACAATCTTGGTGGTCCCGTGCGCAGCGAGGCCCAGGAACTGGCGAAGCTGCTGCGCTCAAGTCTGGGCGAGGACGTCCTGGTGCCGCAACAGGGAGCCAACAGAACGGCCAAGCGCAGTGCACCGGCGCTGCCGCGCAGTGTTCCTGTGCAGGGCAAGACGCTCGTCCCATCACCGTCCAACAGCGCCGATCCCTTCGGCGCACTCAAATAGGAGAAGACCATGGCAAATGGCGATAGCGTGCAAAAGCGGCTGACCAAAGTTCGGGCGCCGCGTGTGCAAATGACCTACGACGTCGAGATTGGCGACGCGATGGAAAACAAGGAGCTGCCCTTCGTGGTGGGCGTGGTGGGCGACTTTGGCGGCAACTCGGACGTGGAGCAGAAACGCCTGAAGGACCGTAAATTCGTCGGCATCGACAACGGCAATTTCGACGAAGTTCTATGCGGCGTTGAACCGGTGGCGCGCTTCCAGGTCAAGAACACCCTGACTGGAGAGGGCGAATTCCCAGTCGAATTGCGCTTTCGGTCGATGGCGGACTTCCGGCCGGAGTCCGTGGTGCGGCAGGTCGAGCCACTCAGCAAACTGCTGGATACCCGTAGCAAGCTGGCCGATTTGCGCAACAAGCTGGCCGGCAACGACAAGCTGGAAGACTTGCTGACGGACGTGTTGCAAAACACCGAGCAGCTTTCCTCGCTGACGGACGAGGGGAAATAATATGTCCGCCCAATTGCAAGCAATGCCTGCCGCTGCGGCCGAATCGCTGGACTTGCTGGATCGCATCGTCGAAGAAAGCAAGGTGGCCAAATCCAGTGCCGAGCATGAACGCGCGCGTGACATCATCGCGGAGCTGGTGAATCAGGTGGTGCAGGGAACGGTGACGGTGTCGCATAATCTTTCCGCCACGCTGGACGCACGGGTGGCGGAACTGGATCGCCTGATATCCGCGCAACTGAGCGCCATCATGCACGCACCGGCATTCCAGAAGCTGGAGCAAAGCTGGACGGGCCTGCACTACCTTGTCCGCAATAGCGCCACCGGCCCTGGCCTGAAAGTGCGCATGCTGAACGCCACCAAACGTGAACTGGTGCGCGACTTTCAGAGCGCGCTGGAGTTCGATCAGAGCGTGATGTTCAAGAAAGTGTACGAAGAGGAGTTCGGCACTTTCGGTGGTGCGCCGTACGCGGCGCTGCTGGGCGACTTCGAGATCACACGCCAGCCGGAGGACATGTACTTCATCGAGCAGATGTCCCATGTGGCCGCAGCATCGCATGCACCCTTCATCACGGCGGCAGCGCCGGGCCTGTTCGGATTGGAGAGCTTCGGTGAACTCGGCAAGCCGCGCGATCTCGCCAAGGTGCTCGATACCGTCGAATACGCCAAATGGAAGGCTTTCCGCGATTCGGAGGACTCGCGCTATGTGGGCCTGGCCTTGCCGCGCTTTCTTGGCCGCCTGCCATTCAATCCGGTCGATGGCACCACGGTCGAAGGCTTCAACTTTGTGGAGGACGTCGACGGCACGGACCATGAACGCTACCTGTGGTGCAACGCAGCCTATGCCTTCGGGGCGAAACTGACCAAAGCGTTTGAGGAATTCGGATGGTGCGCCGCCATCCGTGGTGTGGAAGGCGGGGGACTGGTCGACGATCTGCCGACTCACACCTTTAAGACGGACGAGGGCGAAGTGGCGCTCAAATGCCCGACCGAAGTGGCCATTACCGACCGCCGCGAAAAGGAGTTGAGCGATCTCGGATTCATCGCTCTCGTCCACTGCAAAAACACGGCCTATGCGGCCTTCTTTGGCGCGCAATCGGCGCAGAAGGCCCGCAGGTACAGCTCGGAAGCGGCCAATGCCAACGCTGTACTGTCATCCCAGCTGCAATACATCTTCGCCGTTTCGCGCATCGCGCATTACATGAAGGCCATGATGCGCGACAAAGTAGGCAGCTTCAGTTCCGCCTCCAGCGTCGAAGACTTTCTGAATCGCTGGCTGATGAAGTATGTCCTGCTGGACGATAACGCGAGCCAGGAGCAGAAGGCGCAGTTCCCGCTGAGAGAGGCCTCGGTGCAGGTGCACGAGGTGCCTGGGCGGCCCGGCGTGTTCCGCGCCGTGAGCTTCCTGCGGCCGCATTTCCAGCTGGACGAACTGACCGTGTCTCTCCGTTTGGTCGCGGAGCTGCCGCAAACGACCAACTACTGATAACCCACCAGAGAAGAGGAGCATGCAATGGCAATTGACGTCTACCTGTATATCGATGGCATCAAGGGCGAATCCGCCGATGACCGCCACAAGGACTGGATCGAATGCAAATCGGTCAACTGGGGCGTGGAGCAGCCGCGTTCCGCCACTTCGTCGACGAGTGGCGGCCACACCGCTGAACGCTGCGAGCATCGCGATATCGTGATCTCCAAGCTGGCCGACCTGTCTTCGCCGATTCTGCTGCAGACCTGCGCCGCGGGCCGCACCATTCCGAAAGCGAAGTTCGAGTTCATGCGCGCTGATGCGCAAGGAGAGCGCGTGAAGTATTTTGAAATCGAGATCGACAATGTGCTGGTCAGTGGCATCAGCCCGGGTGTGGAAGAGGGCGACATTCTGCTGGAGGAAGTCGGCTTCAAATTCTCGCGCGTGCGCTGGAAATACACGCAGCAGAAGATTTCTGGCGGCGCGGGCGGTAACACCTCCGGCGGCTGGGACCTGGCGACCAACCGCATCATTTGAGCTGGCGGCATTGGCCGCGGCGGCAGAAAAGGCCCCGCGGCCCTTTTTTTCCCTGAAAGGACGCGGCAATGAGCCTGTTCGACCGGCTGTTGGGCGATCGCGACGTCACGCATTTGAAGGATGCGGTCGGCCGCGATCTGGAAGACCTGCTGAATACACGCAGCGTGTTGCCCGCGCATCTGCAGTGCGCTTATCCCGAATGCGCAGCCTCGGTGCTGAATTACGGGCTGGCCGATTTTGCCGCCATGTGTCTCGGCAGCAGCGAGGAMCGGGCGCGCATTTGCGCCAGTCTGCGTATGGCAGTCGAACGTCACGAACCGCGGCTGCGCAATGTGCGGGTCCGCCTGGAGACGCGGCCGGGCACGGTGAACCGCGTGGACTTTTCCATCAGCGCCGTGCTGCAAGCACCCGGCGCGCGTGAACCCGTCAGCTTCAACGCCTTGCTGCAGCCATCTTCGTTGCATTACTCGATCAAACGCGGAGCCCGAGCATGAGCATCAACCTGAAAACACTGATCGGAAAGTTGAATGAAACGGCGCGCGGCGCGGCAACGCGTGCCGCCAATCTTTGCATGGGCATGGGACATGGCGAGGTCGATATCGAGCATCTGTTCGTGGCCTTGCTGGGCCAGCAGGATTGCGATATCTGCACCGTGGCGCGCAAATGCAGTATCAGTCTGACCACGCTGGAAGCGGACTTGCGGCGCGAGCTTGGCACCTTCAAAACCGGTAATGAGCGAGTCCCGGTTTTCTCGCGGCGCCTGCAGCTGTTGCTGGAGCATGCCTGGCTGATCGCGTCGCTCGGCTTGCCGCAGCCGGGTGAAATCCGCAGCCTGCATTTGCTGCTTGCGCTGCTGACGGAGCCTTCGCTGGCGCAGTACGCCGCCCGTGCCTCTCAGCTTTTCGGGCAGTTCCCGGTGGATGAACYCAAACACAAGCCACAGAAATATTTGCGCGGCTCAGGCGAATCGATGGCGGCGACGCCGGACAGCGAGCGTGCGGGGGACGCCGCGGGACAGCTGCTGCGGCCTACCCAGGCACTGGACCAGTTCACCGCCAACCTCACGCGGCAGGCAAGAGAGGGCAAGCTTGATCCTGTTGTTGGACGCGATGCCGAAATCCGGCAGGTAATCGATATTCTGACTCGCCGGCGCCAGAACAATCCTATTCTGACCGGCGAAGCGGGCGTTGGCAAGACGGCGATCGTAGAAGGTTTGGCCCTGCGCATCGCGGCGAATGATGTGCCGCCAAGCCTGCAAGGTGTGGCGATTCACGTGCTGGATATGGGCCTGCTGCAGGCCGGCGCCAGCGTAAAGGGCGAGTTCGAGAGCCGCCTGAAGAACGTCATCGATGAAGTGAAACGCAGCCCGCACGCCATTATCCTGTTCATCGATGAGGCCCATTCGATGATCGGCGCCGGAGGTCCGGCTGGACAGGGCGATGCTGCCAACTTGCTGAAACCTGCGCTGGCACGCGGCGAGCTGCGCACGATTGCGGCAACAACGTGGAGCGAATACAAGAAATACTTCGAGAAGGATGCGGCCCTGGCGCGACGCTTCCAGGTGGTGAAAGTGGATGAACCGGACGAGCAGACTACAGCGTCAATGCTGCGCGCCATGGTGCCGCTGATGGAAAATCATTTCGGCGTTCGTGTGCGCGACGAGGCCGTGACGGAAGCGGTGCGCCTGTCGCATCGCTATATCACCGGCCGCCAGTTGCCCGACAAAGCGGTCAGTGTTCTGGACACAGCCTGCGCTCGTGTCGCATTGGGCCAAACTTCGGCGCCGGCTTTACTGGAGGATGCTGCGCGCCAGATCGAGCGGCTGTCGTCGCAGATCGCTGCGCTGGAGCGTGATATCGCCGAGGGCGCCGTGTCGCTGGTCCCATCGCACAATGGCCGGAGCGGATCGCACCGCGTTGCCGGACCCGAGGCGCGGATGTCTGCTTTGCGCGACGAACGTGGCACCCTGCTGGCCTGGCATGGCGAATTGGCTGCTCGTTGGGAACGCGAGAAAGCGCTTTGTGCTCAAATCGCAGCTTCGCGTGACAACGGCGGCACCGCCCAGGTCGCACCATTGATGCAGGAGCTGCGTGCAATGCAGGCCGATGCGCCGATGGTGCCGCTTGAAGTGGATGGACACACGGTGGCCGCGGTGATCGCAGCATGGACCGGCATCCCGCTCGGAAAAATGGTGCGCGACGAGGTACGCACCGTGCAGCAGCTGCGCCCCGCGCTGGAATCGCGCGTGCTGGGTCAGGCGCATGCCATTGAAACCGTCACGCGGCGCATGCGTATTGCGCGCGCCAATCTGGAGGATACGTCCAGGCCGAAGGGCGTGTTCCTGTTCACTGGTCCCTCCGGTGTGGGCAAGACTGAAACAGCGCTGGCACTGGCGGACGTGCTGTTTGGTGGCGAGCGCAAACTCATCACAATCAATATGAGCGAGTATCAGGAGGCGCACAGCATATCGGGCCTGAAAGGATCTCCGCCGGGGTATGTGGGCTTTGGCGAAGGCGGTGTGCTGACGGAGGCTGTACGCCGCGCGCCATACAGCGTGGTGCTGCTGGATGAAATCGACAAGGCGCACGCAGACGTTGCTGAATTATTCTTTCAGGTTTTTGACAAGGGATTTATGGAGGATGCTGAAGGCCGGCTAATCGATTTCCGCAACGCGGTGATAATCATGACCTCCAATCTGGGCTCGGCGGCGATCATGCAGGCTTGCCTCAATAAGACCAGGGCCGAGTTACCGGCGCCGGAGCAGCTTGATGCGCTGGTGCGGCCACTGCTGGTGCGCCACTTCAAGCCCGCCTTCCTCGGCCGCTTGGAAGTCGTGCCTTTCTATCCGGTTGCCGATGATGTGCTGACGCAGATCATTGCACTGAAACTGGGGCGCATTGGCCAGCGTGTCAGCGACAACTACCATGCGGAGTTCAGCTGGGATGAAGCACTGCTCGAAACGGTGCTGGCGCGCTGCACGGAAGTCGATTCCGGCGCGCGCAATATCGACAATATCCTGAACGGCACGCTGCTGCCGGATATCGCGGACGTGGTGCTCGCGCGTATCGCGGAAGGCGCGCCCGTCTCGAAGATCAAGGCCAGCGCCAATCGCCACGGCCAGTTCAAGCTCACCATCAAATAAGGAGGCCGCATGCTCAGCATCGAACAGCTTCTGGTTCCCATCAGCGTGACCGAGCCGTGTGGTGAGGATTTGTCGTTCAGTGCCGAAGTGGACGCCATCGCCCGTGCGCGCCAGCATGACGATCCGAGCCTGGAGCAGGGCGAGTGGACCGTGGCGCTGAAGGAAGCCGACTGGCCTTTCGTGGCCAGCCATTGCGCGGCGCTGATCCAGACGCGCAGCAAGGACCTCAAGCTCGCCGTGTGGCTGACAGAGGCGCAAGCGCGCACGCAGCAGTTCCGCGGGCTGGCGGATGGATTCGGACTGTTGGCCGCCTTGTGCGATCGCTACTGGGAGCGCGTACACCCGCTCGGCGAGGACGATTTCGAGCAGCGCATCGGCAATCTAAGCTGGCTGCTGTCACAAACGCCGCAGCTGGTCAAGGACATGCCGGTGTCGGAGGATGGCAGCATCACGATGCTCGACTTCGAACGCGCGCGCCAGAGTGCGTCGCGCGCGGAGCAGCCCGGCCAGCCCACGATTGCGGAGCTGGACGCGCGGCGACGTGGCAATTCCGAAGCGTTCAACGTGGCGCTGCTGGAAGATGCCGATTACTGCCTGTCCGCCTTGCGTGCGCTGGAGCAGGCCGTAGATACGCGCTTAGGCGCGGATGGCCCCTCGTTCGCGGCGGCGCGCGAGGCTGTGCAGCATGCGATCGATTTTATCGGCTTGCTGGCGCCGGAACCCGACGTGGCACTTGTTGATGGCGAAGAAACCGGCGGCAGGCCCTCCGCGCACAGCGGCGCGCTCTGCACGCGCACCCAGGCCCTGGCGCAGTTGCGGCAGATCGCTGACTTCTTCCGCAGAACGGAACCGCACAGCCCCGTGGCTTACCTGGCCCAAAAAGCCGCCGCCTGGGGCGATATGCCGCTGCACGAATGGCTGCATTCCGTGGTCAAAGACCCAGCGCTTGCAGCGCAGCTGGACGAACTGCTCGGCGCGGGCTAGCGCAAGCCGCTACAATGGCGGGACATCCGTAACCGGGAGCCTCCGCATGATCGATCATCTCGACCACCTCGTCCTGACCACGCGCGACAAGGAGCGCTGCGTCGATTTCTACACGCGCCTGCTGGGCATGCAGCTGGAGACTTTCGGTGCAGGCCGCRTGGCCTTCAAATTCGGTTCGCAGAAGATCAATCTGCACGAATACGGCAAGGAATTCCTGCCGAAAGCTGACGTACCGACGCCCGGTTCGCTGGACCTGTGCTTCATCGCTTCCATACCATTGGACGAGGTCATCGAGCGCCTCAATGCGGCCCATGTGGCGATCGAAGAGGGTCCGGTGATGCGGACCGGCGCCAACTGGCCGATCCGCTCCATCTACCTGCGCGATCCGGATCTGAACCTGATCGAGATCTCAGAGAAGGCATGAAGCGGGCAGTATGCGCGGCCTGTCTGCGGCCATCGACAACATGCATTTGCGGCTGCGTGATGCCGGTGCAGAGCGCGGCTGACGTGCTGATTCTGCAGCATCCAATGGAAGTCGCGAACGCCAAGAACAGCGGCCGCTTGCTGCATATGTGCCTGAAAGGCAGCACGCTGATGGTTGGCGAGCAGTTTGMTGTGCTGCCGATGCCGCGCCGGGCGGTATTGCTTTATCCTGAGACGCCTGGCGACCGCTCGCTTGGCCTCGCGCCACCACCTCCGTTCGATCCGGCCTGGCGCGCGGAAGAGTTGACGCTGGTGGTGCTGGACGCTACCTGGCGCAAGAGCCGCAAGATGCTTTACCTGAACCCGCAGTTGCAAGCCATGCCGCGCTTGCCGCTGCGCGATACGCCGCCTTCGCATTACCTGATCCGCAAAGCGCACAAGCCCGATCAGTTGTCTACGCTGGAAGCTACAGCTTACGCGCTGGCGCAGCTGGAAGGCGATGAGCACAAATACGATTCTTTGATCGCTGCTTTCGATCAGTTCGTCGCGCAGCAGCAGGCGCTGGCCGCGCGCGGCACAATCAGCTCAGGAGCTTGAGTCCTGGCGGCAGTGCTTCACCAAGCATGCGCTGTTCGCTGGCCTGATCCAGCTGCACGACTTCGCGCACCAGTGCCGGCCAGCTTGGCGGAGCGCCCGCAGTCTCAAGGCGGCGGACGATTTCGGCACGCAGCGTTTCATTGATGTCGCGTGTGCGGTCACCTGTCATGCGTGCGAGATGAGCAGCTGCAAAACCGGCCGGTTCGATCTTGCGCCAGTCCAGTTTCAGCAACTCGCTCAGCCACTTTTCGACCGTTGCAATCGGTGCCACGTCGTGCGCGCTGCCATGGAAGGGGCGGCGCGCGCCGACACGTCCTAGCGCCCACAGGTAGCGGGTGTACAGCGCGGCAGCTTTGGCCTCGGCCTTCAGGGCCAGCTTGGGCGCCTTGGCCAGTTCCCCCATCATCCAGTCGCCGATTTCGGCCTTGTACGCGGACGGGATGCGTTCCAGCGATGCACCGAGACGCAGCATATCGTCTTCGCTGCCGTTGACCAGCGTGATGGGACGGCGCCCGCGCTCGGCGGCGTCGGCTTGCAAGTTGAAGGCGAAATCGTCCAGCAAGCGCAGTTGCGCTTCTGGGGACAGACCTCCGGACACCCGGCGCCAAAGCGTCCACCATTCGGCCGCGACTTGGGTGTCTTTGTGGTGCTGCACGCCTTGCTCGAACAGTGCCCACAGCTGTTCGATGCGATACTCGTCCAGCGGGTGACCGAAGCCGGGACGCAGGCAGAATCCGCTCAGATTCAGCCACGCGCGCTCGTGTTCGGGTGAACGGCGGCGGCCTTTGGCGCGTTCGACCAGCGCGTCGAACAGGCCACGCAGCAAATGCGTTTCCCATTTCTCGCGGCTGCTCAGCAGGTGTTCAAGCTGGCTGCGCAGCTGGCGCACTTCCTTGATGTCGACTTGCTGCGCGCGGGTGCCGAAGATGCGGTCGATTCTCTCGACCGCTTCGCCAAAGCGTGCCGGCAGCGCAGGTTCATTGTCCGCTACGCCGGACTCGCTGTCGGCGGCATCTGCGGCGCCGGCGCGCAGGTCGAATTCCAGCAGCCAGCGCTGCTCGTCGGCAGACACGCAATGCACTTCAAGCGTGCCGACTTCGCTGAGCGAGGCGGCCAGCTGCACGGGAATTTCCTTGCGTGCCGACGCGTTGCCGCTGTCGCGCAGAACGGTGGCGACGACCGGCAGCTGGACGAAATCGTCCGGCCTCAAATCGGCCAGTTCGCCCGCCAGCGGCTGACGCTCGTCGGCGATGGTCGAGACAATGTGGAAGCGCACCGGGCGCCCCAGGCGCAGTGCGAAGCTGCGGTCTTCCAGCCGGATCTCACGGCCCGTCTCGGCACCGCGCGGCAGGATGCATACTGCGCGGCGCGATACGCCAGGCGCGCGGGCRCTGTCCAGCAACAGGTAATAGCTGCGCGGCGAACCGCCGCCGATGGTGGGCGACAGTCCTTGCTTGCCCAAGGTGTAGGCCACGCCGCCGCGCGCCACGGCCACGTCCGGATTATCGTTGTGTAGCACGCGCACCGGCGCACCGCGCCAGTTGGACAGCGTATCGGCCAGTCGCCTGGCCAGCGCTTCAGCGTGGAACACGCCGCCGTTCAGCAGCAGCGTGTCGGGCACGGGCAGCTTGCCATCGTCCGGCAGGCCGAGTGCCGCGCGGGCGGCGGTCGCGTGCTGGCGCAGGAAGCTGGCCAGGTGGCGTGTCACTGCGGGATCGCTGGCATAGGGCAGGCCGAATTCGACGATGCCGCCGCGCGAGCGCCTGGCGCTTTCCTGCTGTTCGTTGCGCGGGAAGAAGCCGTCGACGACAATCTGTTCGACCTCGGTGCGCGTCAGCGTGGCGCTGCGGCTGCCGCCGATCAGGCGCGAGCCCGAACCCAGCAGGGTGATCGTGGTCTGCTCGGGCGCGTCCGGCGCCAGCAGCAGTTCTTTGGCGGAGCGGGCGCGCTCGGTGAGCTGCGCGAGCTGGCCGGCGGACAGGCGCGTCCCGGCCGCGCCGCCGCCGCCGGGCAGCCGCGATTCGGCCAGCCGTGCCAGCGCCAGGTCCATATTGTCGCCACCCAGGATCAGGTGGTTGCCGACGCCAATGCGCGTCAGCTCCGGCTGGCCATCGCGCAGTGCGACGCTGATCAGACTGAAGTCCGTGGTACCGCCGCCGACGTCGGCAACCAGCACGAGTTTAGCGCCGGCCAGCTCGGAAGCCAGCGTATCGCGATGCCGATGCAACCAATCGTAGAAGGCCGCCTGCGGCTCTTCCAGCAGGCGCACGGACAATCCGGCCATGCGCGCCGCTTGCAGCGTGAGGGCACGCGCGCCTTCATCGAAGGACGCCGGAATGGTCAGCACAATCTGCTGGCGTTCCAGCGGCTGCTTGGGGAAGCGCGCATTCCAGGCATGGCGCAGGTGGGTGAGATAGCTTGCGCTGGCCTCGACCGGCGAGACTTTCGGCACATCGGCGTCGGCGCCCCACGGCAGGATGGGGGCGGTGCGGTCGACGTCGGGATGCGAGAGCCAGCTCTTGGCGCTGGCGACGAGGCGGCCCGGCACCTGAGCGCCAAGCTTGCGCGCGAGGGCGCCGATCACGGCATCGCCGGCCGCGCCAGTGCTGCCGGGAAGTTCGCCTGGAGCGGGATGGTAACGCAGAGAAGGGAGCAGCGTCTGCGCCGCGACTTCGCCGGGCGCGATCAGCTGCTCGATGGGGAAGAGTTCAATGGCGGCGCCAGGCGCCGCATAAGCGAGCACCGTATTCGTGGTGCCCAGGTCGATGCCGACTAAATAGGTCATTGCCCCTCAGCGGCGCCGCGCACGTCGAACTCCACCTTCCAGCGCTGGCCATCGCGGGCCACCGCCAGCAGTTCGAGCGTACCCGCTTCGCTGGCATAAGCATGCAGGCGCACCTGCACTACATCGCCCGACTGACGGCCTTCCGGCGACAGCGTGGCCTGGATTTCATTCAGCTCGATCAGTTCATCGGGGCTCCAGGAATCGAGCACATCGCCGATCTGGTCCTGACGGCGCACGGAGGAACCGAAGAAGCGGAAGTGCACCGGCTCGCCGACCACCAGACCGAATTCCTGGCCCGGCAGTTCCAACTCGCTACCTTCTTCCATGCCGAACGGCGCCACGCACAGCGCCTGGATTGGCGGCTCCATGCCCGGAATCGCCGGCATCGAGGATTCGACCGCCACATAGTAGGAACGCGCCGTGCCGCCACGGATGCGCACACCGGCGCCGCGACGCACATAGCTGTAGTAAGCCGCGCCGCGTGCTACGGCCAGATCCAGGTCGGCGCCACCCAGCATACGCGCCGGTTCGGCGCCTTCGGTGGATAGCCAACCGTTGATAGTATCCATCACGCGCTGCGACAGCAGCTCGGACTTGAACACGCCGCCGTTGAACAGCACCGCGCTCGGATGCAGGAAGGTGTGGGCCGGATTTGGCGTGAAGCCTTCCAGTTCAGCCGTTGCGCCCACCTGGCGGCCAAGGAAGGCGGCCAGGTGGCGGGTGATGGCGGCGTCCTGCGCGTAAGGCAGGCCAAGCTGGGTCAGGCCCGCGCGAGGTCGCACAGCCGGACGCGCCGATGCCTCAACAAGCGGGAAGAAACCGTCGGTGATGAAGGTGGTCACTTCAGCGCGCGTCAGTTCGGTGCGGATCGAGCCGCCAATCAGTTTCGAGCCGCGGCTTGGCACCACGATAGGCCAGGTCTCGGCTTGGGCATTGGCCAGCAGGTTTTCCTTGGCGGCGCGGCAGCCGTAGGTCAGGGCGCGCAGCTGCCAGGCGTCCAGCTGCGTGCCATTCGCGGCCAGCTTGCGCGCCACGAGATGGGCCAGGGCCAGGTCCATATTGTCGCCGCCCAGCAGGATATGGTCGCCCACGGCCACGCGGTGCGGTTCCAGCTTGCCGTCGCGTTCCAGGATGGCGATCAGCGAGAAGTCGCTGGTGCCGCCGCCCACGTCGACCACCAGGATGATGTCGCCCGGCTTCACTTCCTTGCGCCAGCGGCCATCGCTGCCCTGAATCCAGCTGTACAGGGCAGCCTGTGGTTCTTCCAGCAGCGTCATGGCTTCGTAGCCGGCGGCCTTCGCGGCTTCGGCCGTCAGTTCGCGCGCGGCCGGATCGAAGGATGCGGGAATCGTGACCGTGATGGCCTGCTCGTTGAAAGGCGCTTCCGGATGCGCCTTGTCCCAGGCGCTGCGCAGGTGCTGCAGGTAGCGCGTGGATGCTTCCAGTGGCGACACGCGCTGCACTTCTTCCGGCGCATCGTTCGGCAGGATGGCGGCGCGGCGGTCCACGCCAGGGTGGCACAGCCAGCTCTTGGCGCTCGACACCAGGCGGATCGGCGTGGTGGCGCCGCGGCTGCGCGCCATTTCGCCCGTCACCTGGCCCGCTTGAGCGGCCCATGGCATTTGCAGATCGCCGGGCGCCAGTTCATCGGCGTGCGGCAGATAAAGGAAGGACGGTAGCAGCGGCAAGTCTTCGACGGTGCCGGGGCCGGTCAGCTGCGGAATCGGCAACACGCCGTGCTGGGTTTTCTCGCCGTCGCTGCCGCCCAGGTCCACATAGGACAGGGCGCTGTGCGTGGTGCCAAGGTCGATGCCAATGGCGTAACGGGAATCGCTCACAGTTCCACCTCGGCCGGCGCCAGGATTTTTGCGTCATGTGCTTCCGCCAGTTTCGGCAGATGCACGCTGGTGGCGCGCCAGCCACGGTGGCTCAGCGTACCGGTGAAGGGGGCCTTGCCGACCACGTTGCCGGTCAGGCGCACGGCGGCCGCGTCGAAGCCCTCCGGCAGCGTAATGCGGCTGCCTTCGGCTTCGTTGCGCACGGATTCGATGCTGAAGTGCTCGCGCAGCACTTTGGCGCAGCCTTCGTGCACCACGCGCGCCGCGGCGCCAATGTCTGCGTCGGCATAGCCGGACAGATTCTCTTGCGTGAAATCGATCAGGCGCGCTTCGCGTTGCAGCAGGCTGAGAAGCTGCAGGGCTGCGTCCGGCGTGGCTTCGCGCAGTGGCGCGGCGGCTGGTGCTGGAGCAGGGGCTGGCGCAGGGGCCGGTGCGGGAACAGGGGCCGCGACGGGGCCAACCTGGTCATCGCGCACGCGGGCAGCGAATTCGGCGTCGCCAAGGATCTTGAAAAAAGCACCGATGGCGAGGGAAATCCGGCTCCCGAAGGAGGGCAGCGTTGTTGGTTTGTTCATTTATTGCTCTTTGAAGGTGGGGGACATCCCAGGAGGAGTGCGAATGATACCAGTTCGACCACATCTCCGGCGGGGCTGTCTGCCGCCGCGCTTGCGGCTGGCCGCTGTGAGGCTTAAAATACTGGATATATATACAGTATCCGAGGCAGCTCATGCAGGACGAAGAATTCGAGGGGCAGGTCATGCTGCCGCCGCWGTCGCTGAAGGCGCAAAAAGGGCGCGGGGCGGTGTCCAACCTGCAGGGGCGCTATGAGGTGTTCGGGCGCGAGCTGTATGACGATGGCTGGGAGCGCGAGGAAGAGGAGCCCAAGGCCTGGCGCACCCACGTCACCGACGAAACGGCCAAGTCGATTTTGACGCGCAACCAGTCGCCGGACATTCCTTTCAATGTATCGCTGAATCCCTACCGTGGCTGCGAACACGGCTGCATTTATTGTTTCGCGCGTCCCTCGCACAGCTATCTGGGCTTGTCGCCGGGGCTGGACTTCGAAACGCGCCTGTTCGCCAAGACCAATGCGCCCGAGCTGCTGAGCAGTGAGCTGGCCAAGGCGAGCTACGTTCCGGAACCCATCGCGCTGGGCGTCAACACGGACGCTTATCAGCCCTGCGAGCGCCAGTACAGGATTACGCGCCGCGTGCTGGAAGTGCTGCAGGAGTGCGATCATCCGGTGGGCCTGATTACCAAGTCTTCCTTGATCGAGCGCGATGTGGACATTCTCGGCGCGATGGCGGCCAAAAATCTGGCCGCAGCGTCGATCACCATCACTACGCTGGACAGCAAGATCTCGCGTACCCTGGAGCCGCGCGCCGCCGCACCTTCACGCCGCCTGCGCACCGTCGAAACGCTGGCCAAGGCGGGCATCCCCGTCGGCGTGAGTATCGCGCCCATCATTCCGTTTGTGACCGAGCCGGATATCGAGAAAGTGATGAAGGCCGCGCGTGATGCCGGGGCGGTGATGGCGAGCTATGTGGTGCTGCGCCTGCCATGGGAAGTGAGTCCGCTGTTCAAGGAATGGCTGGAGGCCCATTTCCCCGACCGCGCGGCGCGCGTGATGAACCGCGTTCGCGATATGCGCGGCGGGAAGGATTACGACGCGACCTTCGGCAACCGCATGCACGGTGAAGGTATCTGGGCCGACCTGATCGACCAGCGCATCGCCAAAGCCACCAAGCGCCTCGGCATGCTTGGCCGCGGCACTCGCTTCCGCCAGCTCGACTGCACCCAATTCAAGCGCCCTCTGATCGTTCCCGCGCTCAGTCCGCGCGCCAAAGCCGCCGCAGCAGCGGGGCAGATGGATCTGTTTTAAGCCTTGTTCAGCGCGGCCAGGTGTTCTTCGATGGCGTGGACGTGCTCGTCGTGGTGGCCCATGTCGCGCAGGGATTCGGCCAGGCGGAGGAGATATTCGATGTTGGGGCCGCTGGGGCCGGAGGCTGCCGCGATGTGGCGGGCAATTTCTTCGACAGGGGCGTCGCCGAGGTAGGCGGCGTTGTCGGCGGTGGCGATGTAGACCAGGCCTTCTTCGACGCTGCCGTCATTGTCGAAACGGATGTCGATGGCC
>NZ_JBFRDW010000047.1:0-16069 GCF_052113985.1 Pseudoduganella sp. RAF53_2
CCATGAAACACAAGACCACCTCCAACAACCAAGCAGCCGGCCCGCTGATCGCTATCGCGGCCTGCTCAATGGTGCTGACCACCAGCAGCGAAATTCAGCTCATGCCTGCCGGCCTGTTTAAGGCGTTTGATGGCCGCCCTGGCATCGTGGATGGCAAACCGACTGGTATCCCTGCCTGGCACATTGACGACAACAAGGCCGCCGCACTGGTGGCAGCTATCAATGCTCGCCCTAATCAGTATGTGATCGATTACGAGCACCAGACGCTCAAGGCGAAAGACAACGGCCAGCCAGCGCCTGCAGCTGGCTGGTTCTCCACGGTCGAATGGCGTCCTGGCCAAGGGCTGTTCGCTACTGACGTGGTCTGGACGGCGCCAGCCAAGCAGATGATCGAGAACGAGGAATACAAGTTTATTTCGCCCGTACTCGCCTATGACAACGCTGGCGCCGTCGTTGGCCTGCTCATGGCCGCCATCACCAATTTCCCGGCAATTCTCGGCATGGACGAAATCATGCTGGCCGCCGCCACCGCGCAATTTGCTGCTCTCTCTACCCCCGTCCCTCAACAACAGGAGATTCAATTGGACCTGGACGCACTGCTCGAACAACTCCGCTGGATGCTCAACCTGCCCATCTCGGCCACCGCCGAAGACGTGCAGGCCGAGCTGACCAAGCTGGCCAATATGCTCAAGGAAGGCCGCGACGCCAACACCGCTGCGGCGACCGGCGATGTGATTGGCCTTATTAACGGTATGCGTGCCAACGTGGCCGCGCTGTCGGGTGCCACCCCGGACCCAGCCAAGTGGGTGCCTATCGAAACCATGAACGCGATGCACCAGCAGATTGCTGCGCTGACCGCCAACGCGAACACCGTTTCGCTTGACGAGACCGTCCGCGCCGCGCTGGCCAGCGGCAAGCTGCTGCCAGCTCAGGAAGCCTGGGCGCGCAATCTGGGTGCAAACAACATGGCCGCCTTGACGGCATTCCTGGGCACCACGCCGACGATTGCGGCATTGAACGGCATGCAGACGGTCAATGTGCCGCCGAACAGCATCAAGCCAGGCGTAGCCGCGCTGACTGCTGACCAGAAATCCCTGTGCGCTGCCTTTGGCGTGTCTGAGGAACAGTACGCCACCGCTGCGGCCGCACTGTCCCAGGGCTAATTGATAACCCAACCTGGAGAATTACATGACCGCACTGACTGCTGACCGCAACACTCCATCGAAGAAAACGCAGCGCCTGCCTGTCCTGGTTGCCGCCAACGCGAAGATTTATGCCGGTGCCATCGTCGCTGCCAGCGCTACCGGCTTCGCTGTTCCCGGCTCCACGGCCGCCACGCTGACCTACCTGGGCCGCGCTGAGGAATTCGTGGACAACACGGGTGGTGCCGATGGCGCCCAGACCATCCAGGTGGCGCGCGGCGAAGCCTTCTTCTACTCCAACCTCGGCGCTGACCCCGTCGTCCAGGCTGACCTGGGCAAGACCTGCTACATCGTGGACGACCAGACCGTTGCGCACTCCAACGGTGGCAATACCCGTTCGCCGGCCGGCAAGGTGGTTGGCGTTGAAAGCGCTGGCGTCTGGGTCGAGTAAGACCGCGCCAACCAGTGACCTCACTCATATATTAAGGAACCCATCTCATGTTGGTTAATAAGCAGAATATCCAAGCCTTGTTCGTGGGCCTGATGGCGACTTTCAACAAGGCCTTTACCGCCGCGCCATCCCAATGGCAGAAAGTCGCCATGCTGGTCCCGTCGACCACGGCCTTGAATGACTACAGCTGGCTGTCGAACTTCCCGGCCATGCGCGAGTGGATTGGCGACAAGGTAATCAAGAGCCTGGAAGCCTTCGACTACACCATCAAGAACAAGGACTGGGAATCGACCATCCGCGTTAAACGTAACGACATCGAAGACGACAACCTGGGCAATTACAAGATTCAAGCGGAAGGCGCCGGCAACTCGGCCGCGCAGCTGCCCGACGAGATCGTGTTCGCTCTCCTGGGCAATGGCTTCGTCAACAAGTGCTATGACGGCCAATACTTCTTCGATTCGGACCACCCGGTCAAGAAGAAGGACGGCAGCATCACATCGGTCAGCAACGTGACCAATCTCAAGCTGTCGGTGGCAACGCTGTCCGCTGCACAGTCCAGCCTGGGCGCGGCCGAAGTCGCGCTGTTTAAGATGAAGGATGACGAAGAGCGCTCCCTCAACGTCCGCCCGAATGTGCTGGTGGTAGGTGCCAACCAGATGACCGTGGCGCAGACCCTGATGACCACGGATCGCCTGGAAGACGGCAAGCCGAACCCGTACAAGGGCAAGTATGAAGTAGTGGCGGACGGTCGCCTGCCGGACAACTTCTGGGCACTGATGGATGCCACCAAGCCCGTTAAACCGATCATCTACCAGCAGCGCAAGAAGCCTGAGCTGGTTCAGCAAACTGGCATGGACTCCGACGCGGTCTTCCTGCGTGGAGAGTATCTGTTCGGTGCTGAAGCGCGCGGCAATGGCGGCTATGGCTTCTGGCAGCTGGCCTACGGTTCTACCGGCACCACCGACCCTGTCTAAGCCGGCCTGACCCGACTGCAGCCCGGTTTTGTGCCGGGCTGTACCTGAATTCACCCACACCAGGAGCATCCCATCATGGGAAAAAACGCCAAGCCCTCGGCCCCGGGCAAAAAGGGTCAAAGCGCACCATCCGTTACTGGAAGCGCTGCAAATGCGAGCAAACCAGACGAAGTGAAAAGCACYGTATCCCCAGGTCAGCCATCGACTCCGGGCGATTCGATGAATGCTGGTTCTGGCGTTGACGAGCTGGGCCAGGGCTCCGGCAACAATGACGGCGCCGGCCAGTTGGAAGAAAACACCGGCAATTATGCTGACGCCGAAAAGCCAGAAGCGTTGAACTTGGCCGGCCAGGCTGAAACTGCCGTGGCCTCGCGAGACGATGGCACCGTTGCCTGCGTGATCGTAGCTGCCAAGACCGACGGTTTCCGTCGTGCCGGCCGCGCCTGGAGCACCAAGCCACGCGCTATCCCCCAGGTGCATTTCACGGACGAAGAACTGGCCGCGCTGTGCAACGACCCGCACCTGATCGTCAGCGCTGGCCAAGTGCCCGCTGACAAGGTCGAGCACCACGTATGACTTACGCCGTCCGCAGCGACCTGGAGCAGCGTTACGGCGCCGACGAGGTGGCGCAACGTGAACTAATGCTGCCGGCCGGCGCCGTCGATCTCGCCCTGCAGGACGCTGACGCCACTATTAACGGCTACCTGGGCAATCGCTACAGCCTGCCGCTGGTGACCGTGCCGGCCAATCTCGTCCAGGTGGCCAGCGCTCTGGCGCGGTATTCGATCCTGGGCGACTCGGCCACTGACCGTGCCGTCAACGACTTTCGCGATGCGATGGCCTGGCTGCGCGACGTGTCGGCCGGGAAGGTCAAGCTGCAGGACGTGGTGCCTATCCCAGGCAACGAGCCGGCCACTGTCGTCATGGCCACGTCGTCGCCATCTGTGTTCGGACGCAATGCCCGCCCATGATTGACGCGATCGTTAAACGCATCACCGAGCATGTGCCGGACCTGAAGCTGGTTGGCAGCGTAGCGGAGTTCCAGCTGGCAGTGCAGTCAGCGCCGAAAGCCACACCGGCCTGTTTCGTGCTGAACCTGGGCGAGCGGCGCGGTCCAGTGGCGGAGGCAAACATCCTCATGCAGCGTACGCAGGCTAGTGTGGGAGTCATCTTCGCAGTGCGTAACGCTGCCGACCCGATGGGCGCCGCAGCCTCCCAAGACCTGCAGGCGCTGCGCGACCTGGTCACAGACCAAATCTATGGCTGGGTGCCGCAAGAAGGCGCAGACCCGCTGGAGCGGGGCAATAGCAACCTCCTGACGTTCCAGCACGGCTGCGTGTGGTGGCAAGACATTTATTCAACCTCCTACTACGAAAGGAGCAAGCAGTGAGCRAAGAAGTGACCAAGGATGCGGGCGCTGGCCCGTTCTTCAAGGACTGCCCTCACTGGGGCAAAGGTGGCAGCTACACCTTTGACCCGGTCAGTGGGCAGCGTACCAAGACGACCGGCAACGAACCTGGCGCAGAAGGCGTGCCGGAGAAGGCTGCCATCAAAACGAAGGAAAAATAAGCATGCCAAACATCGTATCTTCGCCGCGCCTCTTCAAAAAGAAAGTGGTCTTGGCCAAGCTGGAGACCGCTTACGGCACCGACGTAACCCCGAGTGGCGCCGCTAACTGGATCGAGGCACGTAACGTCAGCCTGACACCGATGGATGTAGAAAAGGCAGATCGCAATATCGACATCCCATCCCTGGGCAGTTCCGGCAGCATCATCGTGGCTGCCTGGGCCAAACTGGCCTATGACGTCGCGATGGCGCCGTCTGGTAGTGCAGGCGTAGCGCCAAAATGGGCGCCGCTGCTGCAGGCCTGCGGCTTCGCTGAAACGGTCACGCCGACCACGTCGGTGACCTACAACCTGGTCAGCGCCGATTTCGACAGTCTGACCAGCTATATCAACATGGACGGCACGCTGCACAAGATGCCAGGTATGCGCGGCGAGGTGAAAGCGAAGATGCCAGCCAAAGGGCTGCCCATGTTCAGCTTCTCCTTCGATTCCGTCTATGTGCAGCCTGTTTCCGGCTTGCCGCCTGTAATCAGCCGTACTGGCTGGACCATCGAGGAAGGTGTCAACAGCGCCAACACCGGCCCCGCGACCATCAACGGCGTGGACCTGGCGTTCTCCAACCTGGAATGGGCACTGGGCAACAAGATTGGCCGCGTTGACCTGCCAGGCCCGCAGGTCGAGGTGCAGATTACCGACCGCAGCCTGACCGGTTCCATTACGGTCCTGGCACCACCGCTGGCCGATTTCGACCCGTTCGCCCTGGCGCGTTCGGGAGCAACCGTACCGGTGACCACAACTCACGGCAGCGCGGCCGGCAAGAAACTGCAGATGGACCTGCTGGTACGCATCACTGGCGCCGACTATGACCAGGTCGAGGGAATGCTGGCCTATAAGCTGACCCTCGAAGGTCCACCAGTCCTGGGCAACGACGAAATTGCACTGACCCTGCTGTAACCCCGTGCGGCCTTCGGGCCGCGCTTTCAAACCCCATCTTTTAACGCATAGAGAATCCAAATGATTAAGATTGCATCGAACCCATCCTATACCGCCCCTTGCACCTTTACCCGCCCGATTGATGGTGGCCAAGTTGAAACCATCACCTTCATGGCCAAGTTCCGCCGCCAGACGCAGGACCAGGTGGAAGAAATCTACAACCGCTTTACAGGTGGCGAGAAGAACGTGGTCCGCACGACCGCCGCTGACGCTCAGCTGGTGCACGAAGTGATGTGCGGCTGGGACGGTGTCGGTAACCAGGACGGCGAATCGCTGGAGTTCAATGCAACCAATCTCGGCCTGCTTCTGAACGAACACGGTGCCCGCGCGGCCATCGTGCGCTCGTTCTTTGAATCGATCCAGGGCGCCGCCGCAAAAAACTAACCGAGGCTGCCATCGCCTGGGCGGGTGGCAGCACCATGCCAGGCCAGGACGAACTGGCCGAAGACATGGAGTTCTTCGGCCTGTACGCCGAGGCCGAGGAATACGCCAGAAGGCCTGCCCCAGTAGTGGAGTTGTGGCCAGAGCATGTGACCTGTTACCGGGTCTTCGTCGCCCTGGAAACGCAGTGGCGCATGGTAGTGGGATTCGCCGGCCTCTATTACCAGGGCATCGACTACACAAACGCCAAGTCCACCATGGAATTGATGGCTGTGCCGGCGAACGAGTGGCCGCAAGTGTTCGATGGCCTGCGCGTGATGGAGCGTGCGGCCAAGACTGTACTTAATAAAAAGGAGTGAATGTGACCCAGCCAATTCAATTCGGTATCCGCATCGACGTGGACCGTCGCCAGGCAAGAGCGGAACTGGAGGGATTGGGCGACGATGTCACGAACACCTCCAATCGCATTGCACAGGCTGGCCAAGCCATGGCAAGCGGCCTGGCCGCTGTGCCTGGCGCAGTGGCCGCCAGTGCGCAAAGCGTTAATGCTTTCGGCGAGACCGAGGCGCAGACCACCGAGCGCATCCGCAACATGGTGGCCGCTTCGGTGGCGCAGACTACGGCCCTTGCCGAATCGGCTGCCGCAGCTGACAACGCCGCCACGGCTACCCGTCGTGTCAATACGGAAAATACTGACCTGGCCGCGACTCTGGCTCGCCAGACTGCGCAGATGGCCCGCAGCACCGCCTTGCCTCCTGTGCAGGCCCAATCCTCGGAAGAGTCCGAGAAGTATGTGGCAGCACTTCGCCGCCAGGCGGATATGGTTGGCCTGAATGCTGCGGAGCAGGCCAAACTGGAAACCAAGCTACGCGGCGGCAGTGCCGCGTTGCAGGCACAGGCTTATGCGGCCGTGGACAATGCCCAGGCACTGCGCGAGCAGATCGCCGCAGAGCAGAAGAGCAGCCAGGCCGCAGACGCCTTTATCGCCAAGCTGAAAGAGCAAGTCGATACGCTGGGCATGAGCCGTACGCAGCTGCTCGCCCACCGCGCCGCGCAGTTGGGTGTCGCGGATGCCGCAGCACCGTTAATTTCCCGTCTTAACGAAGCCGGCGCCAGCGCCAACGCTGCCGGCGCGCACGCCGAAGGTCTGAGCTTTAAAACAGCCGGCGCACGCAAAGAACTTCTGGTGCTCGCCCACGAGCTGAGCCAGGGGCAGTTCCAGCGCTTCGGCGGTTCCATGATGGTCCTGGGTGAGCAAACTGGCGCCGCCGGCTTGCTGTTCAGCGCAGCGGGCCTGACTGCGCTCGGCCTGGCGGCAGCCGTTGGCGTGGTGGGTTACGCCATGGTCAAGGGCGCATCCGACCAAAAGGAAATGCAGAATGCGCTCATCTTGAGCGGCAACTATGCGGGCCTCACCAGCGATTCGTTAAACGACCTGGCGCACCAGGCCGTGGAAACGGGCGGCAGCATTGGCGAGGCAAAGAAGGCGGTCATCGAGCTGGCCGGTACGGGCAAATTCACCAGTGAGCAAATCGGCCAGATCGGCCAGGCGGCCGTGGCCATGGAACTGGCAACCGGCCAGTCCATCCAGAAGACCATCAAGCAGTTTGAGTCCCTGGCCGTCGAATCGTCCGGCAATTCCGCCCGTTCGACGGAGGCAATCTCCAAGGCAGCACTCAAACTCAATGACCAGTATCACTTCCTGACCGAGGCCGTCTATGAGCAGATTCGCGCCTTGGAGAAGGAAGGCGATGCGAAAGGCGCGTCCGCGCTGGCCACGGAAACGCTGGCCAAGGTGACCAAGGACCGGGCCGACCAGATTATCAGCAATACGGGCTACATCGCGAAGGGCTGGCATGGCGTTAAAGAGGCCATTGGTCTGGCCATTGACGCCATGGGCGACTGGGGCAAGAAGGTCACGCCGGCAATGGAAGTAGCGCGCCTGCAGAAGGAAATCGCGCAGATTGACAACGGCACCTATTCCGCCACCCATGGCGGCAGCCGTGACGCATACGACCAGGCCACGTTGACGGCAATTCGCGCATCCAACGTCAAGGCGCTGGCCAAGGCCCAAGACGACCTGAACAAGGTGAACCAGACGGCGGCCGAACAGGGCCGCCAGGCAGCCATCCAGGCTGAGGGGGCGCATGCTGCATCTCGCATCACCTACGATGACACCCGCCTGCAGAAGAAAGGCCTGGGCGAGCTGGAGGTTGCGTTGCGCGAATACGCGGACGACGTGGCCAAGGTTCGTGCCGCCAATCCTAACAGCTCGTTGGTCACGGATGACGCTGTCGCGGCGCATATTGCCGCGATCAAGAAGGCTCATGCCGAATCCCAAAAGGGGAACAACGACCGCGCCAAATTGCTGCAGGACGCACTCTTGCAAGAGCAGACGGCACTGGACCGCGAGAAGAGCATCTATGACGACCGCGACAAGATGCTCACGTTGTATCACACGAAGTTCGGCACTTCGGACGCGGAGTTTTACGCTGGCCGCAAGTCGGCCCGCGATGAATACATTGCAGCCGAGGCTGCCGCCTTCGCTCGCGAGGCGGACTTAATCAAGAGCGCAGGCACCAAGGCCAGCACGCCGGCTGAAATCGCGGCCAACAAAGAGAAATACGACGCACTGCTGCGCCAGCATCTGCAGTTCCTGGACAAGATGAAGGCGCAGAGCACCGAGGACGCCGTTAATGAGGCGGCCGATGCGAAAAAGCGCTACGACGACACCATCAAGGCGATCCAGGCGAACGGCGTCGAAGAGGTCAAACAGCTCGATGGCGCAATAGCCAAGCAGAAGGAACACAACGCGGAGATTGGCAAGACCAAGGAACAGATCGAGCTGGCCCGCAAGGCTGTGGTCGATCTGCAGACCGCGCAGTTGGAAAGTGACGCGGAATTCATCCGCAATGCGTTGGCTAAAGAGCAGTTCAACACTGAAGCTCGCACCGCGTACGAAATGCGCCTGCAGTTCCTGGAACAGGAAATCGCCAAGCGCAAAGAACTGGCCGGCGTCATGGCTTCTGGCGCCATCCTGGAAGCGAATGCAACTGCTGCCAAGCGCGCAGCGACGGACTGGAACGACACGGCCAAGACTGTTTCGACCACCTTGGCCGATGCTATCGCCAATGGTGGCGGCAATGCCTGGAAGAAGCTGAAGGCCTCGATTGTCAGCCAGGTGTTAAATGTTCCCATCAACATGGTGTCGAGCGGCGCCGCTTCGTTCCTGAACCCTACGGCACCACAGGCGCAGGGCGCAGTTTCCACCGTGGGCAATGCTCTGCAAACCGGAAATTCCTTCGTGAACATGGCCGGCAATGCCGGCAGCGCGATCCTCGCGGCCGGCAACTTCGCCGGCTCATCGACTATTGCGGCCTTTGGCAGCGGCCTGCAGCTGGGCGGTGGTGCAACCGAAGCCATCGCGGCCTATAACGCAGCTGGCCTGACTAGCGTTGGCAGCGCCATGAGCGCAGGCTCCGCTATCTCTACCGCCATTGCCGCAATCCCAGGTTGGGGCTGGGCCGCAATGGGCGCCGCAGCGCTGATTGGTATGAGCGGCATTTTCGGTCACGGCAAGGAGGATGACACTCACCTGAAGTTCGCCAGCAACAACACGGCCGGCAATATCAGCATCAACGAGCGCGGCAATGAGGGTAAGACAAACCAATCCTACATTGACGACTTCGGCACCTCGTCTTTCGGCACCTTTGGTGTTGCGTCCAGCTTCTGGATGAGCAGTGCCCAGCCGGCTGTGCAGCAGTTCATCCAGACCGTATCCAAGACGGATGATGTGCTGGCCGGCTTTTTGAGCAGCACAGAGCAGGCATCCGTTAAATCCTACCTCACGGGCAAGGACTACACCGCGCACACCGGAGCGGAAGGCGACAACCCGAACTCCAAGGGCCAGCTGGACGACGTGTTTAAGGAACGCCTCAATAATATCTTTGAGGGCATCCAGCCAGGTCTATCTGGCCTCATCCAAGGATTTAGCGGGACGACCCAGGAGCTGGCCACCGAAGCTGCCGCCATCCTGAAGTATCGCCAGGCATTGACCGACCAGGGCGAGGCGCTATTCGGCGCCAAGGTCTCCCTAGAGCAGATCGCGGCGCTGCGCCTGCCGACCGAGGCCACGTCGGTAGCCCTGACACGCGTGGCCAATGAGTTCAGCGCGACCAACCAGGTTGCGCTGTCCATGGGCAAGACCGTCCAGGACGTGTGGGGCACCATCGGCCTGGAATCTGAGAAGGCTCGCCAACAGCTGATTTCTGCTGCAGGCGGTTTGGATCATTTGAGCCAGGGCGCCGCGTACTTCGCGGAGAACTTCCTGACGGACGATGAGAAGAATGCGCCACTCATCAAGAGCGTTAAAGAGCAGATGTCCGCGCTGGGCCTGGAAAGCGTCACGACCAAGGACCAATTCAAAGACCTGGTGAAGGGCTTAGACCTCACTACGGAAGCCGGCGCCAAGGAATATGCACAGCTCATGGACCTGGCGCCAGCGTTCCTGACCGCCGCTGATGCGACGGCCGCAGCCATTGATAAAGCGACTCAGGCTGCCAAGGACGCAGAAGAGGCTGCATCGAAAAGCATCTCTGATGCGCAAAGTGCGCTGGCCGGCGCCTACGACCAGGAATCGAACCGCCTGGCCAACCTGATTAAGCTGCGCCAGGACGAGGCCGCTGCGATCCAAAAACAGATCGATTCGCTCAAGTTGGGCGACCTGTCCACGCTGACGCCGGAGCAGAAGTACCAGGAAGCCAAACGCCAGTTTGAAAACGCTAAACCGGAAGACCAGGCTGCAGCGGCCCAGGCGTTCCTGGAGGCATCGCGCAGCTACTACGGCAGCACCAGCAACTACGCCAAGGACTATGCGATGGTGCAGTCCTCGCTTGCGAAGTCCGCCAATGCCGCTCAGTCTGCGGCGAACATCGCGCAGCAGCAGCTGGACCAACTGAAGGACCAGGTAGGCAACCTCATCAAGATTGAGGACAACACCAAGGGCGTGCGCGAAGCCATCCTGGAGCTGGGCCAGGCGCTGTTAAAGAGCAGCAAACCAGCGGACGTCGCGCAAGGCAACAGCGCCATCGACAAAGTTCTGACGCAGACCTACCAGGACTTGCTGGGACGCGACCCGGACGCTGATGGCTTCGCCTGGTGGAAGGACAAGATTTCGCATGGTCTGTCCTATGACGACCTGATTGCCGGCTTTGAGAATTCCGATGAGTACAAATTCCTTCACGGCTCGCACGCGAACGGTCTGGATTATGTCCCGTTTGATGGCTACCGTGCCGAGCTGCACCAGGGCGAGCGCGTCCAGACCGCCGCCCAGGTAGCGAACGAACGCGCTGCGTCAGCACAGATCGTCCGGCTGCTTAACAGCCTGCTAGAAGAAGCCCGCGCCGATAAGCCGCAACGTGCGGAAGTGGCCCGCGCAACCCTGGACAAACTTGACCAGGTAGCCGACGGCCTGCAGGCGACCAAGCGACAAATTGCACGAAAGGCATAAATGATCCTGATTGAAGTTACGGCCGCTATCGATGCGGATGGCACTCTGCAGACGTTCTATCTGAGCGAAGACACCTTCATCACTTCCGCGACCGATACGCCTGCGCACACGGCCTTTGCTGCCGCCTTGCTTGATCCTGGTTCGATTGGCGTACATGCCTATTCGGACGATAAGACGAGCGGTGGCTCGGCATCCCTGGAGACAGGCGAAATCGTCATCGCGAACGCTGATGGCCAATTCGATAGCTGGATTAACTATGGCTTTGACGGTCGCCCGATAGTCATTCGCTACGGAACTGGCGGAAGCTATCCAGCAGCGTATCCGGTCATCTTTCGCGGAACAATGGAAACGGTAGAAGCCAGCTGGAACACGATGACCATTCGGCTGCGCGACAAGCAGGCCATTTTCGATGTGCCACTGCTCAAGACGCGCTACGCCGGCAATAACCTGCCGCCTAATGGCTTTGAGGGCACCGCCAACGACATCAAGGGCAAGGTTAAGCCGCGCGTATTTGGGACGGTGTTCCAGGTGCCTGCAGTCCAGGTCAACAGCTCTAAGTTGATCTACCAGATTAACGATGGCGCCGTTTCGTCCATCGTGGCCGTCTACGACCGAGGCGGCGCCTTGACGATTGGCGCCAACCTGCCAGATCGCGCGAGCCTGGCAGCTTCGACTCCTGGTGCGGGCAATGTTTTCACATGCCTGGCTGAAGGCCTATTCATGCTTGGTGCAACCCCTTCGGGGATCATTACGGCGGATGTGGTCCAGGGCGCAGCAAGCGAGCGAACTGTTGGCCAGGTGCTGAAGGCCATCGCTGTTGCATCGGGCCTGGCTTCGTCATCGGTCGCAGCGGCCGACGTGGCTGCATTGGATGCATTTAACGCATCGCCTGTGGGAATCTGGATCGATGATGAGGGCACGACAGTGCGCGAGGCAATGGACCAGGTGGCGGCAACCATTGGCGCCTGGTACGTCTTCGATACCGACGACACGTTGCGCATGGGCGTGCTGAGCGCGCCGGCCGGCACGCCCGTGATGACGCTGCAAGACTTCGATACTGGCGAAAACATCGAACGCCGGCCGCCGCGCGACAACGCAGTGCCGGTCTGGCGCGTGACGGTGCAGCATACGCGCTTGTGGAACGTCATGCAGCCACAAGACATCGTCGGATCAGCTACGCAAGACCAGGTCAACTATCTGACGCAGCAGACTCGTGCCGAATCGGCCTCTGATAGCAATGTCCAGAAGCGATACCTGCTGGCGAGCGACATAGCGATATCGAGTCTGTTCACCAGCGCCGCCCCAGCAGCGGCAGAAGCATCCCGCCAGCTGCAGCTGCAGAAGGTGCAGCGCACGGTCTTTGAGGTTCCTGTGCCTGTCGAACTGGTCAGCGCCGCCCAACCCAAGTTTATGGACCCCGTCATGCTGCTCCTTGGTCGATTCGGCCTGCAGGCCGGCCAGTTGTTTCGAATCATCGGAAAGCGCCTGGAGCTATCCAAGAAGACGATTTATTTAACGGTGTGGGGGTAAGGATGGCTAATTGCATGATCGGTTTTCCAAACCTGCTTACGAGCGCCACGGTCAACTCGGGTTCCTGGATCAACTCGCTGCCTTTAGCGAACATCTTAGGTCGCACACTTGGCCGCGTGGCGCGAAGCGTTGGCCTGTCTACCGATGCGACCCGCTTCATTGTCGATCTCGGCTCGGCTCAGGATGTCCGGCTGGTCGCTTTGATTAATCACAACCTGAGCATCTACGCAAAGGTGAGGATTGAGGGAAGCAATGACGCATCGTTCTCGTCCACCTTGTACGACAGTGGTTGGACTGATGCCTGGCCGGATATGTACCCATACGGCAGCCTTGAGTGGGAAGACGACCGCTGGTGGTCGCGGAAATACACGCTTGCTGAGATTAAGGGGTATGTCGCTGCTGCACGCCACATCTTGCCCTCGTCGCGTCTGGCCCGCTATTGGCGGATCACGATGAGCGATCCCACAAATACAGACGGATATGTGCAGCTTGGCCGTGTCTTCATCGGCCCGGTTTGGCAGCCAACCTACAACTACGCGCGGGGCAGTTCTCTGACTTTCGAGACCAAAACCGATGTGCAGGAGGCGCTGGGCGGCGCCGAATACTTCCAGGAGCGTAAGCCTTATCGCGTGACGAAGTTCTCCCTGGAGCACCTGACGGAAGATCAGGCCATGTTTCATGCCTTTGAGCTGGACCGCCTGGCAGGCATCAGCGGAGAGGTCTTCTGGATTCAAGACCCAGAGGACACGATCCACTCGATTCGTCGGCAGTATCTCGGCCGATTCCGCCAGTTGAGTGCATTGGACCACCCTTACTTTAACAACTACCGTAAAGCCTACGAAATCAAGGAGCTGCTATGACCACCCTACTGGTGAATGGAAACACGTACACGGACGACGATGACCCGCTGACTGGCATGGGGCGCGGCGGTTATCGCGACCGCCTGCTGCCGATGCTGAGTGACACCATGACCGACGTGGGCGGCAAGAAGGATGCTGCCGCTGCATCGGTAACGGCAGCCGCCGCCAGCGCAGCAGCTGCCGCTGGTTCGGCAGCGACTGCTGCGTCCGCGCCAGGGACGTCTGCAACCAGCGCTTCCGCTGCGTCGATTGGTACTGGCGTGGTGAATATCGTCATCCAGGCAAACAAGGCGATTGTGCCTGGCATGAGCGTTAAAATGGCTGTGACCGCTGCGGCATCGAACTGGAATCACGGTGACGTCCAGGCCTATAACTCGGCAACGGGTGCATTGACGATTAACGTTACACGCACGCAAACTGACCCGGTCAACCCTGTTGCCAATTCGTCCGCGTGGACTGTCAGCTTGTCTTCGCCAAGCTATCAGAATGGCGCGGTTGGCGGAGCGTACTACAACAACTCGATTACAGCAGATATTGTCCTCGCTGCGAACAGCCCTCGGTTGCAAGCTCTTGCGGCTATTCGTCCAGGTGTTTCCGTCATTTTGCCGGATGCGACGACGCTGCCGCCTGGTCCTGGTCAGTTTGAGCTGCGCAGCATGGCTGGCTACGCATCAGATTACGAATTCGATATAGCCATTAAAGACAAGGCAGGTAATCTCCTGGGCTTCCTATCCCCGTCGGCCAGCGTAACCTTAGGGTTGATTGATAACACCAGCGCTTCGGGAATTTGGCACATTCCAGGGCTTCTGCCGATTGGCTCGCCAGCGCTCGGCAAGGTGAGCCTGGCTTCAGTGGTGAACGGCTCCGGGGGCACTTGGACCAAAGTAGYTCAATTGGACGTTACGCGCGCTTTGTTGTTGATCTATGGTGTCTCGCTGCATGCCGTTATCTTCGATGCTTCCACTGGCACGTTTGGCACGCCGGTTCTGCTGCGCGCAACACTTTCTACGACCGGCGTGGATGCCACCGTGGCGGGTCTTCTGATTGGCACAAACCAAGTGCTGGTCACGTCGGCCCAGGACGGAACCACCGCACTGCAAACGGTGGTCCTGTCTATCAGCGGCAGCGCGATCACGCCTGGCACTGTCGTTAGCACTACTCTTGCCGCGACGCTTACTCGCATCGTGGATTTTGTGACTGTGGGCAGTACCTATGTCCTCGCCTATGCAGTATCCACGACGGCCTTACGCACTTTGGTTATTACGGTTTCGGGAACGACTCCAACGGTAGGGGCCGAGATAGCCGCGACTACTACTGGCGTCATGGCCATTTTGCCGATGACGGCGACACTATTCATTGCCCTGATTTCTTCAGGCACAACTGCCATCGTTGCGCGCCCAGTGACGATATCGGGCACTACCCAGTCGCTCGGCACCACAGCATCTCTCGCCTGCACCACGCTGGACTCGTTTGCGGTGCGGCTGGTCAGCACGGGCCGTTGGATGGCTGCAGTTATCAACGGCACGGCCAAGGCGGCAATCGTGTCCGTGTCCGGCACAGTGGCCGCATGGACTGCGCAGGTCGCTATGTCCACCATCACCAACATTAACGTTGGCGGCATGGTCACCAACTCGGGACCAGGGACGCCTGCTATTACCGTGGCCACGTCGGGACTGGACGGCAGCGGCCGGTTTGTCACCGAGTTTGCGCACATCTACGACAACGCTGGCACACCAACATCTGCTGGTTCGTTCATCCTGCGCGCATTCGCAGCTGCTCAAACTGTCGTGGCTTTGAGCGACGTTTCGACACTATCCTACTGGCTGGTCACGTCGGCCAAGGAAGCGCTGGTACTTCGGTTTAGCTCCGTTGTCTCGTTCATTCTGAACTCTGAATACCGCATCGGTGYCATCGCGGCGAACGCCCAGGCGATGCCCTCGGCAGACCCGCTATATCCGAAGGTCAACCTGGCGCGCAACGCGCTGGCTGGCTCCAGCTATATCGGCCTTGGCGACGGCAGCAAAGAGAGTCTGCGCATTCAACCAGGCTCCTACCTGACCGTCATGGACCGTCCATTCCAGGCCGTAAACAATATGTCCTACTGCGCCAAGGGCGCCGATGATTCCGAAGCCTGGGTGGCCTTTAGCCAGGCACCTGAAACTGCTGTATATCTCCAGAAAGTGAAGGTTGCGTGATGATCTTTGTAGACACCGATGTGGGCACCTTCGGCCCATACGCCACGGTTGAAGTGTTGGACGACCGCCTGCGCGTTGATGAGGCAGAGCTGCCGTTTACGGTTATAGGGAACTGGGAACGATTGGAAGCGGCTGCTGTTAGCGGTGAATAACAGATCTGGGTGGCCCTTGCTTTAATCCGCTTTCATACGGCGACAGCAATTAGCCGACACCTTCCGCGCGTAGTGCGGATGTTGCGATGGCAACGAATCTACGGGTGTGCGGGCCAAACGCTGTAACTCGGCTTGGCCCCACATTCCCGCTATTGTGCTGTATTAGCAGCAGTCGGTCGGTTTGCTGCGGCCATCTCATTAGTTCTGGCCATTTGCTCTACTGCCTCCTGCTGCATGTCCCTGATTGCGGACGAATTTGAGTCGATAGACCTTTCGAGCGCGTACGCTTGCTGCGCTAAATCAGCCATATCTGATAT
>NZ_JBFRDW010000048.1:0-16051 GCF_052113985.1 Pseudoduganella sp. RAF53_2
GCATGACTTTCCCGCTGCTGGGCCAGGTCGAAGTCGGTGGCCTGACGGTGCCGGAAGCGGAAAAGAAAATCGGCGGCTTGCTGGAGAAGGGCGGCTATGTGCGCAAGGCGCAGGTCAACCTGATCGTGTCGCAAGTGGCCAGCGCGCAGGTGTCGGTGCTGGGGATGGTGAATCGTCCGGGCCGCTATCCGCTGGAAGGCGGCAAGCGCGGCGTGATGGACATGCTGGCGCAGGCGGGCGGCTTCAATGCCGACGGCGGCGACACCGTGACCCTGGTGCGCAATCGTAACGGACAGGTCACCAAGACGGTGGTCGACGTGGTCGACATCGTGCGCAACGGCGCCATGGATAAAGACATGGAACTGGCGCCGGGCGATGTGATCTACGCGGAACGCAGCCCGCACTTCTACATCTATGGCGAAGTGCAGCGTCCCGGCTCCTTCCGCCTGGAACGCCAGATGACCGTGGCACAGGCGCTGGCGGTGGGCGGTGGACTGACCCCGCGCGGCACCGAGCGCGGCACCCGCATCAAGCGCCGCAACGGCGACGGTTCCATGCACGTGGTCGATGCGAAAGCCGACGACCTGGTGCAAACCGACGACGTCATATACATCAAGGAGAGCTGGTTCTGACCGGCAGGGGACTATTATGAATTTTGCCCAGTTTCTGCTGATCCTCCGCGCCCGCAAGCGCATCGTGCTGCTGACCTTGCTCGTGACGGTGTGCGCCACCCTCGTTGTCAGCTTCCTGCTGCCCAAGACCTATAAAGCCACCAGCTCGCTGGTGATGAACTTCAAGGGCATCGACCCGCTGACCGGGCTGACATTGCCGGGCAACCTGTTGCCAGGCTATATGGCCACCCAGATCGACATCATCAGCAGCAAGAACGTGGCGCTGCGCGTGGTGGACCAGCTGAAGCTGGCCGATAGCCCCGCCGTCATCCAGCAATTCCAGGAATCGACGGATGGCCACGGCACCGTGCGCGACTGGCTGGCCGAGCTGCTGCAGAAGAAGCTCGAAATCGTGCCGTCGAAAGAAAGCTCGGTGGTGGACGTGACCTTCAAGGGTTCCGATCCGCAATTCGTGGCGGCGGTGGCCAATGCCTTCGCCGACGAATACATGAAGGCCACGGTGCAGCTGCGCGTCGATCCGATGCGCAAGGCGACCCATTACTTCGACAACCAGCTCAAGGTACTGCGCGATAACCTGGAGGCGGCTCAGGCCAAGCTCTCCAAGTATCAGCAGGACCACGGCATCGTCAGCCTGGACAATCGCCTGGACGTGGAGAACCAGCGCCTGAACGACCTGTCCACCCAGCTGGTGATGGCGCAATCGCAGTCGATGGAAGCGGCCTCGCGCCAGGCCATGGCGCGCGGCCAGGGCGGCGAATCGCCTGACGTGGCGGGCAGCCCGGTGGTGCAGAACCTGAAGCTGCAGCTGGCCACCGCCGACAGCAAGCTGGCCGAATTGAACCAGCGCCTGGGCCAGAACCATCCGCAGGTGCAAAGCGCTCGCGCGGAAGCGGAACGCCTGCGCCGCGCGCTGCGTGAGAACACCGCCATCACCTCGGCTTCCGTCAGCAATAACGCCGGCATCTTCGCCCAGCGCGAAGCGGCCCTGCGCGCAGCGCTGGCGGAGCAGAAATCCAAGGTGCTGGAGCTGAACCGCTATCGCGACGAGATGAATGTGATGAACAAGGATGTCGAAAGCGCCCAGCACGCCTTCGACAACGCGTCGATGCGCTTCTCTCAGACCCGTATCGAAGGCCAGTCCGATCAGTCCGACGTGTCGGTGCTGAATCCGGCCGTGCCGCCGATTGAACCGGCTGGTCCGAAGATCATCCTGAACACCGTGCTGTCGCTATTCCTGGGCAGCATGCTGGGCATTGGCCTGGCGATGCTGGCCGAGATGTTCGACCGCCGCGTGCGTTCCGCCACCGACCTGTCGGAAGTGGTGCAGATCCCCGTGCTGGGCGCCATCGACTGGAATCCGCCCAAGCCGCGCCGCTTTGGTCCGCTGCGCCTGAATCCGCCGCGCCGCCAGCTGAGCATGAACTGAAATGGAGTCTGCCATGAATCATCCTTACCCCATCAACTCTGGTTTGGGCCACAATGCGCGCCAGGCCAGCATCGGTGCACTGCTGCTGGAGTCCGGCAAGATCACGCCGGAAAATGCCGAGAATGTGCTGGCCTTGCAGCGGGAGGAGGGCATCCGCTTCGGCGAGGCGGCCCGCCGTCTGGGCCTGGTGGACGAAGCCGATATCCAGCAGGTGCTGGCGCGCCAGTTCGACTATCCCTATGTGCAGGTGGGCGAGAATCAGTATTCGCCCAAGCTGGTGGCGGCCTTTCAACCCTTCAGCCGCCAGGTGGAAATGCTGCGCGCCGTCCGCAGCCAGCTGATGATGCGCTGGTTCGCGCGCGGCCGCAAGGCGCTGGCGATTGTCGGCGCCGGTCCGGGCGATGGCGCCAGCCTGTTCGCCGCCAACCTGGCGGTGGTGTTCTCGCAACTGGGCGAGAACACGCTGCTGGTGGATGCCAATCTGCGCCACCCCAGCCAGCACACCATCTTCGATCTGCAAGGGCGCCTGGGCTTGTCCGACATGCTGGCCGGCCGCGCCAGCATGGATTCGGTGGCGCCGATCGATGGTTTCGTTTCGCTGTCCGTGCTGTCGGCGGGCACCGAGCCGCCTAATCCGGCCGAGCTGCTGGCGCGCCACGCTTTCGGCGGCCTGAATACGCAGCTGGAAGCGATGCACGATATCGTGCTGTACGACTGCGCGGATCTGGCCACGGCGTCCGATGCGCTGCCAGTGATGGCGCGCGCGCATGGCGTGCTGGTGGTGGTGCGCAAGAATAAGACTTCGCTGTACGATGTGGCCGCCCTGGGCGAGCAGGCGGCCCAGGCAGGTTGCGAAGTGGTGGGCTCGGTCCTGGTCGACTTCTGATCATGCAAAGCACTCTGGACGCCCATCCCAACAGCCTGACATCCCTGAAGGCAGTGCTGCCTGAGTGGTGGCCCGTCGTGCTGGGCATGCTGGTGCTGTTCGTGCCCACTTTCTATACGCTGTTCAGCGGCCTGTGGTCGACCGAAGAGCAGGCGCATGGGCCGATCATTCTCGGCCTGTCGCTGTGGCTGATGTATCGCCAGTGGCCGGACATGATGGCCCGCACCGAAGGCCAGCCGCAGAGCGCCGGCTGGATTGCGGCCGGCATCGGCCTGCTGCTGTATATCCTGGGCCGTTCGCAGCAGATCATCGCCTTCGAAATCCTGTCCTTCGTGATTCTGCTGGCCGCCGTGCTGATGCTGAAATGCGGACGCGGCGCCATGCGCGTGCAGTGGTTCGCTTTCTTCTTCATGCTGTTCATGGTGCCGCTACCGGGTCCGCTGGTGAGCATGCTGACCATGCCGATGAAGATGGCGGTGTCCTGGGCCACTGAACATGTGCTGTTCGCCATGGGTTATCCGATCGCGCGCAGCGGTGTGATTCTGCAGGTTGGCCAGTACCAGCTGCTGGTGGCCGATGCCTGCGCCGGCTTGCAGACCCTGCTCACGCTGGAAGCGCTGGGTCTGTTCTACCTGAACGTGGTGCGCCATTCCTCGACCTTCCGCAATATCGCGCTGGCCATGCTGATWWTTCCGATCTCGTTCACCGCGAACGTGATCCGCGTCATCACGCTGTCGCTGGTGACCTACTACATGGGTGATGAAGCGGGGCAGGGCTTCCTGCATGGCTTCGCGGGCATGGTGCTGTTCATTACTGCGCTGGTACTGATTATCAGCGTTGACTCCTTCCTTCAGTGGTTCGTCAAATGGCGCAATTCATGAAAAAGTCGATGATGGTCAGTCTGACCCTCGGCGCCTTGATGGTGTCGTCGGCGGCGGTGACCAAGGTCGTGACGCCATCGGTGAAGATGGCGGACGCGCAGGGCCGCTTCAGCCTGGCCCAGATGGTGCCGCAGTCTTTCGGCGACTGGCGCGAAGACACGTCCATTATTCCCCTGCAGGTCGATCCGGCCACGCAGGCCAAGCTGGACAAGATCTATAACCAGACGCTGGCGCGCACTTATATCAATGGCGCAGGGCAGCGCATCATGCTGTCCATCGCTTACGGCGGCGACCAGGGCGACAATATGGGTGTGCACAAACCCGAGGTGTGCTACACCGCGCAGGGCTTCGATGTCAGCGGCGCCAAAACCGGCAGCATTCCCACCGCATTTGGTGCGCTGCCTGTGAAGCGCCTGTACGCGGTGGCTGGCGCGCGCAATGAGCCGATCACCTACTGGATCACGGTCGGCAGGAAGGCAACGCTGCCCGGCATGCAGCAGCGCTTGCAGGAACTGCGCTACGGCCTGACCGGCAAGGTGCCGGATGGGATGCTGGTACGCGTGTCCAGCATCGGCGCGGATACCGCGGTTGCCTATTCGCTGCAGGAGTCGTTCATCAAATCGCTGCTGCAATCGATGGACGAGGCCTCGCGTGTGCGCTTGATTGGAGTGTTTGACGCATGAAGCTGCCGTTTTTCCGCAAGCCGGCCATGGCGGGCGCCGCCGGTGGTGCGCGTAGCGCTGCACCGCTGCGCCGCGCGCCGGACCGCAGTATCCCGCTGGTGCTGCTGCTGCCTTTCCTGTTGCTGGCGGCCTTTGTCGGCATGGTGGGCGGCCTCGATTCGCCGGCGCTGGTCGCCATTATCGGCGCGGCCGTGCTGTCGGTGCTGCTGCTGTTCGTGCTGCCGCTGTACGGCATGTTCCTGTGCCTGTTCGTTCTGACGTTCCTGATACAGGGCTCGGCGCTCTATTTCGCCGGCTTCAAGGCTGCGACCTGGCTGGCTTTCGGCCTGGCCATCCTGTTCTTCTTCCGCGCGCTGCTGGACCTGGTGACGAAACGCCAGCGCGGCGTGCGCACCATGCCGGGCGATGGTTCCTCGGTGCCGGTGGCGGCCGTGCTGTTCATCGTCTGCTTTGCTGTCAGTATCGTATTCAACCGTATTCCAAAGGCGCAGATGGCGTCCGCCATCAAGTCCACGCTGCCGATGTTCTCCGTGCTGTTCGCGCTGTACTGGTTCGCGTGGAAGGAAGCGCAGCTTGAGCGCATCTGGAAGCTATTCTCCATCGTCGTGCTGCTGCAGGTGCCGGTCGTGCTGTATCAGCACTTCGTCGTCGCCAGCGCCACCACTTTTGACGCCATCGTCGGCACCTTCGGTGGTACGCCCGGCGCCGGCGGCAACAGCGCCGTGATGGTGTTCTTCACCGTGTTGACCATGGGTTATGCGGCGGCGCGCTGGCAGGCGGGGCTGCTGTCGCGGCGCGCCATGCTGGGCATGATGTTTGTCGGTCTGGCCATCATCATGCTGGGTGAAGTGAAGGCGGCCTTCATCTGGCTGCCGCTGGTGCTGGGCTGGGTGCTGCGCAAGCGCATTCTGAAAAGCGTGTTCGCCTTCATTGGCTTCGGCCTGCTGGTGGGTGTCTTCGTCGGCACGACCTATATCGTGTACGACGCCCTGTACTGGGGCAAGAAGGTCGACTCCGGCCGCTCCGTGGCGGACAAGCTGGATAAGGGCGGTGGCTACTTCTTCGATCCGAATAACGTCAACTACCRCACCGGCGAAATCAGCCGCGGCGCATCGATCGCGATCTGGGCGCACGACCCGCAAGAGACCATGCCGCGCCGCCTGGTCGGCTATGGTCCCGGCTCCATCAAGCCTGCCGGTCTGATGGGCGCAGGCGAGGTCGCATTGCGCTACGCACCGCTGCACCTGGATGCCACGGCACTTGCAATCTTGTTGTGGGACCTGGGCGTATTGGGCGCTGCCGCTTATGGCTCCATGCTACTGTTTGGACTGCTTGCCGCATGGCGCTATGTGCGGCAGGGCAGGGGAACGCCGGCCCAGCGCGCGATAGCCGACACCTGTGTGGCCGCCATGCTGCTGTTCCTCATGATGCTGATTTACAGCCGGGCAGTCATGGATGAGCCGACCGCGCAATTGCTGCTGATGCTATGCCTCGGAACCGTCGTTCAGTTATGCCGGTTTACCGAGTCTAAGAAAGCTGCTGCCAAGCGGTTAACACCTGTTGCAAGAATGGCTTGACATTTCTTTTCGTCTGTGTATTTTTCGCGCGACATTTGTTAAAAAGTGCCGTACGGAAATGAATTTTGCTGCCGATGGATGTACACTTTCCGTTCCTTCCCGAATCAAGGCTTACGCTGTTCTGAACGCAAGTTGTTGATTTGATTATGAATTGCGTGGAGAGTATTACATGAAACCGTTCAAAGCCGGCATTTTACAATTGGCTGTGTTCTCCGCACTGGCCACCCTCGCGTCGGCAAGCCATGCCGACTGGGCAACCTCAGTCAATATCGAAGCCGTGCGCCCAGCGCCGGACAAGATGCAGCTGCAGCCACAGAATCCGCCGGGCTTCTCGTGGTCGCGCTATCCCACTGCCACTTCCAGCACGTGGTATCTGGTCGTCGTTCAGCCGCCTGCGGGCGGCGCGCCAATCAAATCGGTAGTGTCGCGTAACTGGCTGCTGCCGACGCACGCTTTCACCGCTTCCGGCATCTACACCTGGAAAGTGGCGCCGTTCACCTACACCCAGGCGATGGCGGATGCCGCCGCTGCCGCGCGTTCAAAGAACATCGCGGCGGGCCGCAACACCGCGCAGGTTGAAGCGGCGGTCGAAGCAGCCATCGTGCCGCTGGCCGAACCGGTGGCCACCAACTGGTCTACCGTGCGCAGCTTCTCGCTGGACTCTACAGCGATGACCTTCCAGGTGCCGGACAGCGCCACTCTGCGCGACAACGTGATCAACCACGGCCGGACCCGCATGCTGTCGAAATATTTTGTCCCATACAGCAAATGGACTGCGGCCATGATCACCGAGCGCGGCGACGCCGTGCGGCGCCTGATCGAAAGCGTACAGTCGCGCATGACGATGACGGCAGTGAAAGATACCGACTGGCCGCTGCCTTACTCGGGCACCATGACCAGCGCACTGAGCGCGCAGAACAACGATATCCGCAACCGCATCAACAAGACCTCCTGGCAAGTGGAAGCTGCAGCCTTGCTGTATCGCCTGAAGCTGGGCGAAGCAACGGCGCCTGCTTACCTGAATGAAGCGCTGAAGCGTGGCGACGAACTGGCGGCCCTGAGCAATAGCGGTCCGACCAGCTACGCCACCCAGGACCAGGCGACGCGCGCCATCGCGCTGTCGCTGTCGAAGGCGCTGGATATGCTGTGGACAAATATCGATGCGACCCGCCGCGCCCGGTGGCAGGCTGCGATCACCGCCCGCACCACCGACATTTACAACGACCTGGCCGGCAGCAATGGCCGCATGGACCAGTACCCGTATGACGCCCACGGCGGCAATACGCTCGGCTTCCTGGCGCTGATCGCCGCGCTGAACGTGGGCGATGTGCCGCAGGCGCAAGGGTGGTTCGACTTCGCCGTGCGGACTTACGTGCACCAGGTTTATACGTGGAGCGGTCCGGAAGGCGGCTACGCTAATGGTACGGCTTATGGCCAGGCTGCCGCGGACTTCTCCGTGCAGATCTGGGACCCGCTGAGCCAGGCGCTGGGCGTGTCGATCTACCGCAAGCCATGGTCGGACGGCTTCCTGCGCTTCATGGCCCACTTCGTACCGCCTGGTTCGCCGAACCATGTGTTCGGCGACGGCCACGAAGATTCACCGAACACCTATCTGCTGAAGGCCTTTGCCTCGCGCTTCGACACGCCGGTTGCGAAGTGGTACTACCAGAGCATGTCGGGCGTGGAAGATCCGCTGACCCTGCTGCAGGCGCCGTCGCCGCTGCCGGCCACCACGCCAAGCACGGCAACGCCTCCGCCGAATGCCGGCATGTATCCGAGCGTGGGCTGGGCCGCGATGCACAGTTCGATGGCTGATCCGAAGCGTACGTCGCTGTACTTCAAGTCCAGCCCCTACGGTTCGTACAACCACAGCCACGGTGACCAGAACAGCATCGTGCTGAACAGCGGCGGCAAGCGTCTGCTGATGGAAGCGGGCTACTACGACTGGTACGGCTCGCCGCTGTGGACCAGCTGGTACCGCGCCACCAAGTCGCACAATGCCATCACTTACGACAATGGCATTGGTCAGAAGACGGACGGCAATACGGTCAACCTGGGCCGCAACGGCAAGATCACCGGCTTCTCGACCACTGCTGCGATGGACTATGTGGAAGGCGATGCAACGCCGGCCTTTGAAGGCGCCGTCTCGCTGGCCAACCGCAAGGTATGGTATCTGCGCAGCCAGAATCTGGCGGTGGTGATGGATAGCCTGACCGCACCGGCAGCGCACTCCTTCGAGTGGAACTTCCACGCGCCGGTAACGATCGCGCCGCAGTCCGACGGCAGCGCGACCATCGTCAACGGCGACCAGTCGGTGTGCGTGCGTTCGATTACGCCAGGCACCACGCTGGTGAAGCGTACGGGGCCGGCGCCGCTGACCGGCTTCGAAGACCACGCGGCTTTCACGCGTCCTTCGGCAACCAAGGCTGAGTTCCTGGTGTTGCTGGATGTGGGCTGCAAGAAGCCTGCAGTCAGCCTGACCACGGGTTCCAGCAGCCGTACGCTGACCGTGGGTAGCCAGACCATCACGCTGCCATTGCCGTAACCAAACACCTGCAGCCATGCCGAAACGGCGGATCGTTTGATCCGCCGTTTTTTTTCACCCTGCGCACGATTGAACGCATCCGGAACGCGAGAATTTGGTCAAATTGTTATACTAAATTCAAGATTTTTCGCGAGAGCATGCCGACATGACAGCGCCATATTCCGGACGCCAAACGCGTCGCAACATCGTGGCTTTCCTGGCCGGCAAGGTCCCCACAGCACTGCTGACAGCAGCCGTGCTGGGGCTGTCCGCAAGGGTACTTCCGGCCGCCGATTTCGGTTACTACGTGATCGGTATGGCCTTCATCGAACTGGCGCTGGGCCTGTCCACGCTGGGTCTTGACTGGGTTCTGCTGCGCTTCATTCCTGATGTGCGCCTGCACGGCAATCGCCGCGCGCTGGCCGGGCTGGTGTCCGGCGTGCTGTGCGGCCGCCTGCTTGTGTTGTCGGCAGTGGCGGCGTGCATGCTGCTGTGGCGTGATGCGCTGCATGCCGCGACGGGCTTCCCGCCCGAAYTGGCGGGCATTCTGGCCGCGCTGCTGGTTGTCGAAGGCGGCATGCGCGTGCTGCGCGATAACACGCTGGAAGCGATGGCCATGCAAAGCTGCATGCAGATTGCGACGCTGCTCAAAGGTTCGATCGTCGCGGCAGCCTTGCTGGCCATGGGCCGCGGCGATGCGCACGGCACCGCGCAAGGATTGCTGCTGGCCGAACTGGCAGCCGCAAGCGCGACGCTGCTGCTGTCCGCCGGCTTCGTGCTGTACGCGATGCGCGCTTTGCCGCCGCTTCCTCAACCTGGCTGGCGGCGCGCCAGCTTTGCGCAGATGCGCAGGGTCGCGCAGCACAACTACGCCAGCGGCATTGTGGAATATCTGTATTCGCCTTCCTTCCTGCTTCTGCTGCTGGCGCGCGTGCAAACGCCGGAGGCGATGGCCGGTGTCGGTTTTGTGCTGCGCCTGACGGACATCATCCGCAACTACATGCCGGGCATGGTGATCTTTTCCGTGGTGCGCTCGCGCATGATCGGCGCTTACGCCGGCAACGGCGATTACGCGGAGTTGCAGCGCTGGGCGCATTTTGTTTTCAAGATCAGCGCGCTGACCTTGCTGCCGGTGCTGGCCGTCGCCGTGGTGTATGGCGATCTGGTTCTGCGGCTGGCCAGCGGCGGACGCTTCGCCGAATACCACGCGCTGTTTGCCGTGCTGTGCGCGTGGCTTGCGCTGCGCCTGCATCGCCTGATTCTGAACGTCGTCTGCAATGCCATCGGCCTGATGGGCATGTGGGCGCGCGCTGCGTTGTGTTCCTTGTTTGTACTGCCGATCCTGTACCTGGTGGGCTTTGAACATCTGGGTGTGTGGTTCGTTGCCATGGCTTTGCTGGGCAATGAAATCGTCATCAACTCGATGGTGGTAGCGGGCATGCGCGCACAAGGCTTCCTGTGGCCGTTGGGCTTGCGCTGGTGGAGCAGGGCGCTCGCCGCGCTGGTTGCGGCAATGTTTGTTGCGTGGCTGGTGCCGGGGCAAAGCGTGCTCGCTGCCATCGCAGGAGGTCTGCTGCTGTGCGCCGTATTCGTTGTAGCTCTGCTATTGTCCGGCGTCATCGACAAGATGGACCGCAATCTGATCAACCGGGCCTTGGGCCGCCAGCTGTTGTCTGAAGCATGATGAGAATCCTCGCAATTTATCCCGGCTTGAATCCGGTGTTTGACGAAGTGGCTTACGCCTTGCCGCCATTGGTGGCGCATGGTTCCGCGGTGCGCGTGATTACCTCGCGCGTGTCTGCGCTGAAAAGCACCGAGCAAGGTGTCGACTTCGAAAATTTCAATGGCGTGGAAATTCATCGCGTCTTCCCTGATCTGGTTTCCTTGTCGCAGCGGCCGGAGGACTATCTGTCTTCCGTCGAAAAGCTGGCGGATGATTTCGAACCTGATGTGCTGCTGGTGAATTCCTTTCATACCTTGCCGCTGCTGTCGCGCCTGCGCGAACGCTACAAGGTGCCGGTGCTGCTGCGCGTGGAATCGGCCGATCCGAGTTTGCTGGTGCGGCGCCGCTATTACGGCGGCGTCCCGGCACTGGGCCGCATCGCAGGGCGCATGCGCTGGTGGCAGGTGTGCGGGCAGGTCGATGCCGTCATGAGCAACGACCCGGCCGATCTGCCGGCGCTGGCGCGCATTGGCCTGCGCGGCCGGCGTGCTTACTACGCAGCGCACTGTGCACAGCGGCCGCCGGAATGGCGTCCGGCCAAACAGCGCAATCGCGATGAGATGATTTACATCGGTTCGCTGATCCGCCACAAGAACTGCACGCGCTGGCTCGAAACGGTGCCCGCGATTCTTGAGCAAACGCCGGTTGAACGTTTTGTTGTCATCGGCCGCGGACCATATCTGCATGTGGTGGAGGAGCTGAAGAAGCGCTTCGGCAGCCGCATTGAGCACATTACGGGCGTGACGCGCCTGGAAGCGCTGGAGCGCCTGTCATCCGCTTACTTCGCCTACACCGAGAGCAATTCAGGCTGGGGTTTCCTGTGCGACGCTTGGTCCACGCGCACGCCGGTGCTGTGCCCCCAGTCGACCTTCAGCATCGTCCCTGGCTGGACCGGCATGATGCCGCAGGATATTCCAACGTTGACCGCCACCATTCGCCGCCTATACGAAGACGATGAATACTACGCTGCTCTGCAGGACGGCGGTGCGCTGCGCTACGCATCCGAGCACACGGCCGACGTGGTGAGCAAGCAGTACCTCCAAATTCTGCGCGAAGTGGTGGCAGAGGGGCGCAAGCCATGATTCACGTACTCCTTTCGCAAGCGGGCGGCTACCGCGACATCATCGACTACCTCGCCGGGCGGGGAGCGCGTGTGACCGTCGTCGGACCGGAACCGCGCGAAGGCATACGCGGAAAGAAGGAGATTGTGCTGTCCATGCTGTCGCCGCGCGTGCTGCGTGCGCGCGGACTGTGGGGGCGCAATGATCGTGTGCTGATCGTTGGCTGGCAAGCCTTGYCGGTGCTGGCGCTGATTAAGGCGGGGGTGTTGCCGCGTCCTGAACGCCTGCTGGTGATGGGTTGCTTCATCCACGGCGAACGGGCACGCAATATCGTGAACGGCGCCTGGCGCAAGCTGCGCTTTCCCGGCCTTGGCTTCATCACTTTCTCGCACGGCGAAACGCGCAATCTGATTGATGCGGTGGGCATGCCGCCGGAGAGCGTGCACTTCCACCTGTGGCGCCAAGAGCTGGATGGCCAGGCGCAGGCGCAAGGTGAGGACGGCAGCATTTTTGCCGGCGGCTTTTCGAACCGCGATTACGATCTGCTGCTGCAAGCCGCCGAGCCGCTGGCTGCGCCGCTGGTGATTGTCGCCTCGGCGCGCAACAGCATTGCGGCGCCGGCGAGCGATCGCATCAGGATTCACCGCGATCTGCCCGAAGCTGAATTCGAAGACCTGCTGGCGCGCAGTTCGGTGGTTGCCATGCCGCTGCGCAGCCAGGGTGAAGCCTGCGGGCAAAGCGTGCTGCTGCGCGTGCTCCGCAACGGCAAACCGCTGGTGGCGACGCGCCATGAGTCGATTGAAGAATACCTCGGCGCCGACTATCCCGGCTTCGTGCCGCACAACGATGTCGGCGCCATGCGCACGGCGCTGGCCTCCGCACTAAATGAACCGTCGCTGCGCGCGACGCTGTCCGAACGCATCCGCCAGGCCGGCCGCAAGCTGGAGCAGCGTGGCGATCCGGGCGCGGAAATTGAACAGTTTTTATTGGCTTGAATATGAAACGCTTGCGCATACTGCAGCTCGTACCGGAGCCGCTGCCGACATTCCGGGCCGATGTGGCCACGTTGTTCGGCAAATACCTGCCGCGCTACGGCGTCGAATGCCACCTGGTCGGAAAAGGCAGCGCGGCACCGCTCGACGCGGACGGGCAGGGCGGTTTCGCCTCGCAGCGCCGATCGCAATCCGGTGGACGCCTGAAAGCTGAACTGTCCTTTGCTGTACTGTGCCTGCGCGCGCTGCTCGGCGCAAATCGCAGCAACTGCGATCTGATTCAGGTGCGCGACATGGTCAGCATTGGCCTGCTCGCGCTGATGGTCGCGCGCATCAAACGCATTCCGATGTCCTACTGGGTTTCCTATTTGATGAGCGAAGGCCGTATCGAACGCGCACGCACCGATCTCGCGCGCCGCGGCGGCTTGCGTCCCAGGCTGGTGCTGGCGAAAGGTCTGATCGAACAATGGCTGCTGTACCGCGTAGTGCTGCCGCGTGCCGATCACGTCTTCGTGCAAAGCGAAGCGATGGCCGCATTGATGGCCAGTCGCGGTGTGCCGCCTTCGCGCCTGTGCGCCGTACCGATGGGCGTGGACATGGAAAACGTCGCGGCCGGCGGCCTGGCGCCGCGCCAGTGGTCTGGCTGGGAAGGCCGCCCGGTGATCGCCTACCTCGGCACGCTGGACCGCGCACGCTGCCTGGATAAAGTCATTGAAGCACTGGTGCTGGTGCGGCGCCAGATCCCCGATGCCTGTCTGCTGCTGATTGGCTCCTCGCCGCGTCCCGAAGACATCACCCTGTGGTTGAATACCGCGAAACAGCGCGGCATCGGCGACGCGGTGCAAGTGACAGGCTGGCTGCATGCCAGCGAGGCCTGGCAGTATCTGCTGGGCGCGCAGGCGGCGGTGTCGTACATCCCGCGCGGCGCGCTGTACGACGTCAGCTCGCCGACCAAGCTACTGGAATATCTCGCGCTGGGCATGCCCTGCGTGGGCAACGATACGCCGGACCAGGCGGCCGTGCTGTCGGCCAGCGACGCGGGTTGGCTGTCCGCCAGCACGGCCGAAGCGATGGCGGAAGGATTGCTTGCCATCCTGCGCGATCCGGAGGCCGCGCGCCGCCGCGCCGCGGCAGGTCCTGAATTTATTGAGGCGGTGCGCAGCTACCGTGTGCTGGGTGAAGCTGTGGCGCGCCGCTATCACGCTGTGCTGGAAGGGGAAGGCCATGCTGTCTGACCTGAGAAAAGAATTGCTGTACGGCGGACGCGCGCTGGTGCGCGACAATGTCCTGAGCCGCAAACTGGTGGACCGCTTGAATCGCCACGAAACCATGGATGACCAGTCGCTGTCCGCCATGCGCAAGGAGTGGCTGCACCGTACGCTGCAAACGGCGATCAACAAGCTGCCCTACTATCGCCACATTCCTCGCAGCTTCTCGGTGGACGAAGCGCCGCAAGCGCTGCGCGAATTCTTCCCCATCGTGGAAAAGCGTACGCTGCTCGATAACGCGGAGGGCATGTATCCGAATGCCGGCAGCAAGCGTCTGTGGGAGGCCCTGGGCAAGACCAGCGGTACCACGGGAACGCCGCTGGTGGTGATCCGCAGCATGCAGTCCGTGCAGATGGAGCAGGCCTTCATCAAGCGCCACTGGACCTGGGGCGGCTACCACGACGGCATGCCGCGCGCGACGCTGCGCGGCGATATGGTGGTCAACCTCGACCAGCAAAACCCGCCGTTCTGGTTCGTGAACCGTTTTAATCGCCAGCTCCTGCTGTCCTCGCGCCACCTGACGGACGCCTGCATCGATCCCATCATCGACAAGATCGAAAGCTTCGGCCCGGCGATGATGCAGGCCTATCCGTCCACCGCTTACACGCTGGCGCAGCATCTCCAGCGCCGCGGCAGGCAGCTCAAAGTGCCTTTCCTGTTCAGCGCATCCGAACCGCTGTATCCGCACCAGCAGGCGCTGATCAACGAACACCTGGCGGGCAAGGTGATGGACATGTACGGCATGGCCGAACGGGTCGCCTTCGCCACACAGTGCGAACATGGCGAAATGCACATCAACCCGGATTACTCCTGGGTCGAAATCGTGGACGATACGGGCCGCCCGACCGATGGCTACGGCCACATCGTCGGCACCACCTTCCATAACCTCGCCATGCCGCTGGTACGTTATCGCCTGAGTGATCGCACGCGCTGGAAGCACGGGCGCTGCGCCTGTGGGCGCAACTTCCCGATGATCGAGTCGGTCACCGGCAAGCTGGAGGACGAGATCACGGGCGGCGACGGCAATCCGGTCAGCCCGTCCGTGCTGACATTCGCGTTCAAGGGCGTGGAGAACATCCGCAAATCGCAGGTGGCGCAGGTTGGCCCCGGCCACTGGGARCTGCGCATCGTGCCGGACAAGAATTTCAATGCTGCGGATCGCGACAAACTGCTGCACAACATCCATCATCTGGTCGACGCGACCGTACGCGTGACCATAGTGATGAAAGACGACCTGCCGAACACCTCGGCCGGAAAATTCCGTTGGGTGATCAACGAATGGCGGGCCGCATGAAGAAGATCGTCATGCTCGGCACCGGCCTGGATACGATGGGTGGTATCGCCTCCGTCGTGCGCGTCTATCAGCAAGCGGGCCTGCTGCAACGCTATGGCATTCGCTACATCGCCACGCACTGCGACGGCGGCAAGCTGCGCAAGCTGCGCGCGATGGTCAATGCCTACGCGACCTTCCTCGGCATGCTGTTGCGCGGCCAGGTTGGCCTGCTGCATGTGCATGTCGCCTCGCGCGCCAGCTTCTGGCGCAAGTCCGGCTTTTTCGCGCTGGCGTTTGCATTTGGCATTCCGTCCATCCTGCACTTGCACGGCGCGGAGTTTGCTCAGTTCTACGGCGACGAATGCGGGCCACTGCGCAAGCGTATCGTGCGCGCCATCTTCAATCGCTGCGAGCGCGTCGTGGTGCTGTCGGATGCGTGGAAGCGCTGGGTGCAGGGCGTCTCGTCCAATCCGCATGTGGAAGCGATCTACAACCCGGTGCTGCTGCCATCGGCCTCGGCGTGGACTGAGCGCCAGCGCGGCGCCGTGCTCTCGCTGGGCCGCCTGGGTAAGCGCAAAGGCAGCTATGACTTGCTGGAAGCCGCCGCGCGGGTGCTGCCCGCCGCACCCGCGGTCGAGCTGCGACTGGGAGGGGATGGCGAGCTGGATGCTGTCCGCACGCGCGCCGCGCAACTGGGCATGGCCGATCATCTGAACTTGCTGGGCTGGGTCAATGGCGAACGCAAGGAACAGCAGCTGGCGGCGGCCATGCTGTACGCGCTGCCGTCCTACAACGAAGGTTTGCCGATGAGTGTTTTGGAGGCGATGGCCGCCGGGCTGCCGGTTCTGGCGACGCCGGTGGGCGGCATTCCGGAAGCGGTGTCCGATGGCGTGGAAGGCTTCCTCGTCCAGCCGGGCGATGTGGACGGCCTGGCTGCACGGCTGGAACAGCTGCTGCAAGACGAAGCGTTGGCGCAGCGCATGGGCGCTGCGGCGCGGCGCAAGGTGGAGACGACGTTCTCCAGCCAGGCCGTGCTGCCGCGTGTTGAAAAGCTCTATCAGGAACTGGGATTTGCGCCTTTATGACTTCACTGGCCTGGARAATCAATCGACTCAAGCTGATGGG
>NZ_JBFRDW010000049.1:0-16046 GCF_052113985.1 Pseudoduganella sp. RAF53_2
GATGGCCTCCGGTAGATCAATGAGACTGTCTATGACTAGATTATAGAAAGACTTTGATGACCCCCATGTGACAGTCAGCACAAAAAGACATAAATGTAGGCAGACGGCAACACTAGTTATCTGAAACCAACTTCGCGCCGCAAGCGCATTTGCCCTGCTAGGATGAATTGAAAGGAGGGACACACTATGAACCAGCCCTATGAGCCCGACGAATCCGAACGCCGCCATCACATGATGGACGAAGACGATATCGGCAGCGGCGAGAAATCGCCTGCCGAAAAAGAGACAGAGGAAGAAATCCGCAAGATTCCTCCCCTGCCGCCCGAAGCCCCTAAGCCTTCATAGGCGGCGGTTTCGGCATAGGCTCCTCGACAGGTGGTTCCACCGGCACCGGTTCGATGTCGGGGGGCGGCTCTTTATCCGGCGGCGGCGGCGGTGTTTCCGGATCGGGGGTGATATGCGCCTTGATGTCGATGTCGATGTCGATGTCGATCATGGGATTTCTCCTCGATAAACATTAGCAAAAACTTCACTTATTCTCATCAGATCGGGCGGCTTTTGGATTTATCAAGCCCCCCTTCCGAAAATACAAATTGTGGCGGCGTGTTGTGCGCCATACACTGGCTCAACGATTAATTCTTAATGAGCCGACAATGTCCGACTTCGATCTTTCCCTGCTACAGCAATGGGTCGGCAGGACCGAGACACTGCAGGACGTGGTGCGTCCGGAAGCCGTCGGCGCACTCGCCGCAACACTCGACACGCCGGCGCCGAACGCCATCCTGCCGCCGCTGTGGCACTGGATCAATTTCTGGTCGGTCGCACCGGCCGCGCAAATCGGCGACGACGGCCATCCGCGCCGCGGCGGTTTCCTGCCGCCGGTGCCGCTGCCACGCCGCATGTGGGCGGGCGGACGCCTGGCCTTCCCCGAGCCGTTACCGATCGGCGCGGCCATCAGCCGCACGTCGTCCATCCTGGACGTGAAGGACAAGGCTGGCGCCAGCGGGCATCTGGTGTTTGTCACCGTGCGCCATGAAATCCGTTGCAGCGGACGCATCGCCATCACTGAAGAACACGATATCGTCTATCGCGATATGCCGGCGCCCGGCTCGCCGCAGCCCGCGCCAAAATCCGCTCCAGCGCAGGCGCAGTGGTCGCGCGAAATTACTCCCGATCCTGTGCTGCTGTTCCGCTATTCCGCGCTGACCTTCAACGGACACCGCATCCATTACGACCGCAGCTACGTCACTGAAGTGGAAGGCTATCCCGGCCTGATCGTGCACGGACCGCTGATCGCCACCTTGCTGATGGAGTTGCTGCGCGCCGAACTACCGGCGGCGCGCGTGACATCGTTCAGCTTCCGCGCCGTGTCGCCGCTGTTCGACATCCATCCCTTTACCGTTTGCGGCCGCCCCGAAGGCAATGGCCGCGTGAGCCTGTGGGCACTGAACCACCGCGGCGAACTGGCCATGCAGGCCGAAGCCACCATTGAGTGAGAACGACAATGCACAACAACGACCAATACCAGGACATCCGCGATGCCGTGCGCGCTCTGTGCGCAGAATTCCCGGCCTCCTATTTCCGCGACGTCGACGAGGCGCGCGGCTATCCGGAAGCCTTCGTCAATGCGCTCACCGAAGCGGGCTGGCTGGCCGCGCTGGTCCCGCAGGAATACGGCGGTTCGGGCCTGGGCCTGACGGAAGCGTCGATCATCATGGAGGAGATCAACCGCAGCGGCGGCAACTCCGGCGCCTGCCACGGCCAGATGTACAACATGGGCACCCTGCTGCGTCACGGCTCCCAAGCCCAGAAAGAGTTTTATCTGCCGAAAATCGCCAGCGGAGAACTGCGCCTGCAATCGATGGCCGTGACCGAGCCAACCACCGGCACTGACACCACAAAGATCAAAACCACGGCCGTGCGCAAAGGCGACCGCTACGTGGTCAATGGCCAGAAAGTGTGGATCTCCCGCGTACAGCATTCCGACCTGATGATTCTGCTGGCGCGCACGACGCCGCTGTCGGATGTGACCAAGAAGTCCGAAGGCATGTCCATCTTCCTGGTCGATCTGCGTGAGGCGATCGGCAAAGGCATGAGCGTGCAGCCGATTCTCAACATGGTCAACCACGAAACCAATGAGCTGTTCTTCGAGAACCTTGAAATCCCGGCCGGGAACCTGATTGGCGAGGAAGGCAAAGGCTTCAAGTACATCCTGGATGGCTTGAACGCGGAGCGCACGCTGATCGCGGCAGAGTGCATTGGMGACGGCTACTGGTTTATCGACAAGGTCAGCAAATACGTCAGCGAGCGCGAAGTGTTCGGCCGTCCCATCGGCCAGAACCAGGGCGTGCAGTTCCCTATCGCGAAGGCTTACGTGAATATCGAAGCGGCAAACCTGATGCGCTACAAAGCTGCCGAACTGTTCGACGCGCACCAGCCCTGCGGCGCGCAAGCAAATATGGCCAAGATGCTGGCGGCGGATGCATCGTGGGAAGCGGCCAACGCCTGCCTGCAATTCCACGGCGGCTTCGGTTTCGCCCACGAGTACGACGTCGAGCGCAAGTTCCGCGAAACGCGCCTGTACCAGGTGGCGCCGATTTCGACCAATCTGATTTTGTCCTACGTCGCCGAGCACGTACTGGGCATGCCGCGCTCGTTCTGAGGAGATTGTTTATGCGACCACTCGACGGCATTACCGTAGTCACGCTGGAACATGCGATCGCAGCGCCTTTCTGCACACGGCAGCTGGCCGATCTCGGCGCACGCGTCATCAAGGTTGAGCGTCCCGGCGTCGGCGATTTCGCCCGCGCCTACGATGCACGCGCCCGCGGACTGGCTTCGCACTTTGTGTGGACCAATCGCTCGAAAGAGAGCCTGACACTGGACGTCAAACACGCCGCTGCGGATGAAATCCTCGGCAAGCTTTTAGACGAAGCCGACGTGCTGGTACAGAATCTGGCGCCCGGCGCTGCGGCGCGGCTTGGCCTGTCCTACGAAGCGCTGAAGGCAACGCATCCGCGACTGATTGTCTGCGATATTTCCGGTTACGGCGCGGATGGCCCTTATCGCGACAAGAAGGCTTACGATTTGCTGATTCAGAGTGAATCTGGCTTCCTGTCGATTACCGGCACGCCGGACGAACCGGCCAAGGCGGGCTGCTCGATTGCCGATATTGCGGCGGGCATGTACGCTTACACCAACATCCTCGCGGCGCTGATCCAGCGCGGCAAGACGGGCAAGGGCTGCCGCATTGACGTGTCCATGCTGGAGAGCCTGGCGGAGTGGATGAGCTATCCGCTCTATTACGCCATGGACGGCGCTTCGCCGCCGCCGCGCGCAGGCGCCGCACACGCGACGATTTATCCGTACGGCCCCTTCCCTGCCGGCGACGGCAAAGTGGTGATGCTCGGCTTGCAGAACGAGCGCGAATGGGCGCTGTTCTGCGAAAAGGTATTGTTGCGGCCCGATCTTGCCACCGATGCGCGCTTCGCATCCAACGCCAAGCGGCACGAGGCGCGCCAGGAACTGCGGGCGCTCATCGTTGAGACCTTCGCGGCACTCACCGCCGAGCAGGTCATCGAGCGTCTGGACCATGCGCAGATCGCCAACGCGCACATGAATTCCATGCACGATCTGTGGCAGCACGCGCAGCTGAAGGCGCGCGAGCGCTGGGTTGAAGTTGGTACGCCGGCGGGCGCAATGCCTGCCCTGCTGCCGCCGGGCGTGCCGAATACGTGGGAAGCACGCATGGACGAAGTGCCGGCGCTGGGGCAGCACACGGACACGATTCTTTCTCACCTCGGCTACGATGCCGCGTCGATCGCCGCGCTGCGCAGCCAGCAAGCTGTCTGAGGAGCCAGCATGAGCACACAGGAACTTGCCACCTTCGCCGCCAACCTCCAGTTCGGACAGATTCCGGACGCCGTCGTACGCCGCGCGGAAGACCTCTTCCTCGACTGGATCGGCTCCGCGCTGGCCGGTAGAGGCGCCCGCCCCGTCGAAGCCATCGCCCGCTTTGCTGAGGAGATGTCCGGTGTTCCGGCGCGCGGTGCCGCCTCCGGCGCCGCGTCCGCCGGAATGTCCGGCGGTGCTTGCGAGGTGCTGATTTCACGTACGCGGACAACGCCGCTGTTCGCGGCGATGGTCAACGGCGCCTCGTCCCACTTTGCCGAACAGGACGACGTGCATAATGGCTCCGTCTTTCACCCTGCCGCGGTGGTCTTTCCGGCGGCGCTGGCAATCGGGCAGGCTGAGGGTCGCTCAGGCCAGGAGCTGCTGACCGCCGCCGTGGCAGGCTATGAGGTCGGCATTCGCGTCGGCGAATTTCTCGGACGCTCCCACTATAAGATCTTCCACACCACCGGCACCGCAGGCACCATTGCCGCAGCAGCGGCCGCTGGACGCTTGCTGAACCTGAGCCCCGAACAAATGCTTCACGCTTTCGGGTCGGCCGGCACGCAAGCCGCCGGCCTGTGGGAATTCCTGCGCGACGCCGCCGATTCCAAGCAGCTCCATACCGGCRAAGCCGCCGCAGACGGTCTGACGGCAGCCTGGCTCGCACGTGAAGGCTTTACCGGCGCGCGCCGCATCCTGGAAGGCCCGCAAGGCATGGCCGCCGGCATGTCGCGCGATGCCGATCCGGCCCGGCTGACCGACCGTCTCGGCGCGCGCTGGGCGCTGGCCGAGACTTCGTTCAAATTCCATGCATCGTGCCGCCATACGCATCCCGCCGCCGACGCGCTGCAAGCCGTCATGCACGAACATGCGCTCACCGCGGCGCAGATTGCACGAGTGGACGCTTTTGTGCACCAGGGCGCAATCGACGTGCTGGGGCCGGTCGTGAATCCGCAAACCGTCCATCAGGCCAAATTCTCAATGGGCACCGTGCTTGGCCTGATCGCCGAATTCGACGCGGCAGGGCTGAGCGAATTCGAACAGAGCTACAACAATCCCCGTGTTGCCGCCCTGCGCGAGAAAGTGCACATGGTGCTGGATGCGGAGGTGGACGGCGCCTATCCGGCGCGCTGGATCGGCAAAGTGGTCGTCACTACGACCGATGGCCGCACGCTGCATGGCCGCGTGGACGAGCCAAAAGGCGACCCAGGCAATACACTGAGCCGCGCAGAGCTGCAGGATAAAGCTGTGCGCCTGGCAGCCTTCAGCGGCGCGGCGACTGCGGCGGAGATGAACGCCGTGGCGGACAAGGTCTGGTCGCTGGCGCATGCCGAGCGCATCGGAGCGCTGCTGTGAGCCCACGCTCATATCTGTTCGTGCCCGCCACGCGGCCAGAGCGCATCGCCAAGGCGCTCGCTTCCGGCGCGGGCGCGATCATCATCGACCTCGAAGACGCCGTCCCGCCAGCCGATAAAGCCACCGCCCGCGCCGCCCTCACCGATTGGTTCGACGCCTACGATCCTGCCCCGGCTGCCCCGGCCGCGCCGCGCGCAGTTAGCAGCACCAGTCCCGCCAGCGCCAATCCCGCCGGCGCCACATCGGCCAGCACATCACTCATGGCGCCAGACGCCGGCCATGCCGATCTGGCATCGCAAGCGTCACCGGATGCCGGGCCAGGGCCAATCGTGCCGATCTACGTCCGCGTCAATGCTGCGGACACGCCCTGGTTTGCCGACGATCTCGCGGCGTGCCGCGCGGCTGGCCGCAAGCTGGCGGGCATCGTGCTGCCGAAAGCCGAGCGCATCGAGCAGTTGGCGCGCGCCACCGCCGTGGCGCCCGTGCTGCCGCTGATCGAGTCCGCGCAAGGCTTCGCCCACTTGCATAAACTCGCCTATGCGCCGCGCGTGGAAAGGCTGCTGTTTGGCTCCATCGACTTCCGCCTTGACCTCGGCATCGAGGATGAACGAGAGGGTCTGCTCTACTTCCGTTCAGAACTGGTGCTGCAATCGCGGCTGGCCGACCTGCCGCCGCCAGTCGACGGCGTCACGACCGATTTTGAGGACGCAGCGGCAGTGGCGGACGACACCCGCTACGCCAGGCGCCTCGGCTTCGGCGCCAAGCTGTGCATCCACCCCAAACAGCTGGAAGCCGTCCACAAAGTATTCTCACCGACAGAACAAGAAATCGCCTGGGCCCAGCGCGTGCTGCAAGCCGCTGAAGCCGCGCAAGGCGCCGCCGTGGCACTGGACGGCAAGATGATCGACCGCCCCATCATCCTCGCCGCCCAACGCATCATCGATTCATCACACCGATAACACCGGAGACACTAATGAAACTGCAATCCATCCTGTTTGCCGCCACAACCCTGTTTGCCGCAAGCGCCTTTGCGCAAAATCCGATCGTGATCAAATTCAGCCACGTGGTCGCGGCCGACACGCCCAAAGGCAAAGGCGCCCAGAAATTCAAGGAGCTGGCGGAAGCGGCGACCAAGGGACGTGTGAAGGTCGAGGTCTATCCGAACAGCCAGCTGTATAAGGACAAGGAAGAACTGGAAGCGCTGCAAATGGGTGCAGTGCAGATGCTGGCGCCGTCGCTGTCAAAATTCGGTCCGCTGGGCGTGAAGGAATTCGAGGTTTACGACATACCCTATATTCTGCCAAGTAAAGCCGCCCTGCAGCGTGTGAACGAAGGCCCGGTCGGCAAATCACTGCTGAAGAAGCTGGAGCCCAAGGGCATCGTGGGCCTGGCTTACTGGGACAACGGCTTCAAGGAAATGACGTCGAATAAGCCGATCCGCACGCCGGCCGATTTCAAGGGACAGAAGCTGCGCATCCAGTCGTCCAAGGTGCTGGACGCGCAAATGCGCGCGCTGGGCGCCAATCCGCAGGTACTCGCTTTCTCCGAGGTCTATCAATCGATGCAGACCGGCGTGGTGGATGGCGGCGAGAATACGCCGTCCAATATCTACACTCAGAAAATGCACGAGGTGCAGAAGCATCTGACAGTGTCGGATCACGGCTATATCGGCTATGCGGTGATCGCCAACAAGAAGTTCTGGGATAGCCTGCCGGCCGATGTCCGCGCGCAGCTGGAAGGCGCGATGAAGGAAGCGACCCGCTACGCGAACGAGATCGCGCAGAAGGAGAACGATGAAGCGCTGGAAGGCATCCGCAAGTCGGGCAAGACGGAGGTCTACAAGCTGACGCCGCAGGAAAAAGCGGAGTGGCGCAAGGCGCTGCTGCCGGTGCAGAAGACTGTAGAGGATCGTGTGGGCAAGGACCTGATCGCGTCCTTCAACCGAGAAGCCGCCGCCGCGGAAGCTACGAAATAACGCGGCCCGCCGCGCAAATGAAGTCCACCAGCTCGCGCGCATAGGCTGGCAGCGCGTCGAGCTTCTGCACCACCACGCTGCGTTCGCGCACCGCCCACGGTTCCTTCAACTCCACCAGCGCCAGCCGCATCGTGCGGCTCAGGCGCACGGCGGAGGAATGCGGCAGGATCGCGACGCCGACATTGTTCTCCACCATACGGCACATGGCTTCAAAGCCGCGCACCTGGATGCGCAACTGCAGCCGCTGCCCCGTCTCCGCCGCAATGCGCGACAGGAAGTGCTGCAGCGTACTGCCTTCGTGCAGGCCGATATGCTGATAATCCAGTGTCTCGGCAAAGCTGATTTCCTTCACCTGCGCGAGAGGATGATCCGGCGCCGCCGCGAGCACCAGCCGGTCGGTGGAGAAATTGATGATCTCCAGCCCGGCGCCGGACACCGGCCCGGCAGCGATGCCGATATCGGCCGTGCCCTCCTGGATGCCGCGGATGATGTCCTGATTCAGACGCTCTTCCAGCGCTACATTCACCTGCGGATGGCGGCTCAAAAACTGCCCCAGCACCTCCGGCATGAACTCCGTCACCGCCGTGGTGTTGGCGAAGATGCGGATATGGCCCTTGATGCCATTGTTGTACTGCTGCATATCGCTCTTCAGCCGTTCCACCTGCTGCATGAAGGCCTGCGCATGCGCCAGCAACGTTTCGCCGGCGGGCGACAACTGCACGCCCTTGTTCTCGCGGTACAGCAGGCGCGTGCCGAAGCGCGTTTCCAGTTCCTTGATGCGGTTGCTGGCCGCCGCCAGCGAGATGTGCATGCGCTCCGCAGCGCGGGTCAGGCTTTTCTGTTCGGCGATGTGGATGAAGAGGCGCAGGTCGGTGAGGTCAAACAGCATGGGCAAATCCTTCTCGGCTACCCGCCAGTATGGCACTGATCTGCTCAAAGCTCACGGGTTTCACGAGATGGCCTTCGAAGCCTGCGTCGAAGGCCTGCTGCCTATCTTTCTGCTGTCCCCAGCCGGTCACCGCCACCAGCACCGTCTTGCGCAACGCGGGCATGCGGCGGATGGCGCGCGCCAGGTCGTATCCGTTCATCTGCGGCAGGCCGATGTCGAGGAAAGCGAAATCCGGCACGAAGGCTTCCGCCGCGACCAGCGCCTGATTGCCGTCATGGCTGATCTGCACCGTATGGCCCATGGAGCGCAGCAGCGCGCCGATGCTGTTGACGAAATCAATATTATCGTCCGCGAGCAGGATGCGGTACTGGCGCACCGGCCCCGGCATCCCCTGCGGCGCCGCGACCACCGCCGCCGGCTCGGCCACCACCGGCAGCATGACCAGAATTTCGGTGCCGGTGCCCAGCCCTTCGCTCGAGGCGCGGATGGTGCCTCCGTGCAGTTCCACCAGTTTGCGCGCCAGCGACAGGCCTACGCCCAGCCCCGCCGTACTGCGTTCCAGCGAGGTGTCGGCCTGGATGAAGAGTTCGAAAATTTCGCCCAGCATATTGGCCGGAATGCCGATACCGTTGTCCTTCACGCGGATCAGCACCTGCTCATTGACGACGATGGCACGAAGACTGATGGCGCCGCCGCGCGAGGTGTACTTGGCCGCGTTGTTCAGCAAATTGGACAGCACCTGCGCCAGGCGCGTGCCATCACCCAGCAAGTGCACGGGCTTGTCCGGCAGCGACACCTCCAGCTTGTGGCCCTGTGCATCGATGAAAGGACGCGCCACTTCCAGCGCATCGTTCACGACATCGCTCAGCCTCACCTGATCGTGGCGAATCGTCAGCTTGCCGGTAGTGATGCGCGAGACGTCCAGCAGGTCATCCACCAGGCGCACCATCTGCTTGAGCTGGCGTTCCATGATGGCGCGCGCGCGCTCGACGGCGTTGGCATCCTTGCCGTTGACGCGCATGATGTCCAGACCCGTGCGGATCGGCGCCAGCGGGTTGCGCAGCTCGTGCGCCAGCGTGGCCAGGAACTCGTCCTTGCGGCGGTCCGCCAGCAGCAGTGCGCGCTCCGCGCCCTGCCGCACATGCATCTCATGTTCCAGTGTGCGGTTGGCGTCCTGCAGCGCGTGCGCGCGGCGCTCCACCTCGGCCAGCATATCGTTGAAGGCCGCCACCAGCGTGCCGATTTCGCCGGTCGCATCGCTGCCGACGCGCAGGCTGAAGTCGCGCCGCAGCATCACTTCGCGCGCCACGCCGGTCACCGCTGCCAGTGGCCGCGTGATGGCTTTCTGCAGGCCGGACGCCACCAGCGCCGCCACCAGCATGCTGGGCACCAGCACCGCCGCCAGAATCATGGCGTAGCTTTCGACCCGGTCCAGCAGACGATAGCTGGCATTCAGGTACACCGTGCCGATGCGTTCGCCGTGATCGACAATGGGATGGTAGACGATCATGCTGCCGCCCTGGACGGCGTAGCCGACTTTGCCCGGCCTGGCCGGGAATTCAGGCGCATCGACCGGCGACTGGCTGTAGGAGGCGAACAGCTGGCCGGTATCCGTGTACACAGCGCCCGCCAGGATCTGCGGCCGCACGCGCAGCAGCGCCAGGTTTTGCCGCGCCGTGGCCGGATCGTTGAAACTCACCGCCGGCGCGGACATGGTGGCGATAATCTCGGCCTGTGTGGTCAAGTCGTCCACCCAGCCCTGCTGGAAGCTGCTCAGGTCATACAGCAGCATGCAGACCGAGGTCGTGACCAGGGCGACAAGTGTCGTGGCCAGCGCCATCATGATCAGCTTGGCCCGCACCGAGGCCGCATGCAACCGCAACATTACTGCCCCTTCTGCACCTGATAAGCAACCGACAGCAGGCGGGAACTCAGGCGCACATTATTCTTCTCAGCCGCAGGCAGCGAAATCTCGAAACGCACGCGGTCATCGACCAGGCGGAAGTTGATCACACTACCCTGCTGCAGACCATTCTCGGTTTCCGTCACGCTCAGCACACCGTTCTTGGCCGCATTGCGCAGGATCTGCGGCGTCTGCGCCGCATCCCCGCCGACAAAGACCAGCTGCAGGCCCGCCAGCGCATCCGGGTCGCGCAAAGTCTTCACGACGATCGGGCGTCCGTTGATCATACGCCCGGCTGTAATTTGCGTAAGTTCGGTAGCGATATCGTCCGCACCGATCACACCGACCGTCATCTGAGCCGGCGTATCGCCGGGGTACTCGACATAGCCGAGGAATTTGTACAGGAAAGCTGCCTTCACGCTGCGTTCCAGGTTCTGCCCCTGCGCCTGCGCACTTTGCGGCGGCAGACCGCTGGCAACGCACCCCAGGGCCAGCGCCAGCAGCAGCGCGGCAACAACGCGGCCGGTCCACGCGGGCACGGCGTCGCAGGACATCATGCGGAGAGAGGCGGCCATCATGTCAGTACCGCAGCGTCATCTGCAGCATCGCCGTACGTTCGATTACGCTGCGCGTCGGCAGCGCGCCAAACTCCGCGTGATTACGATGCAAAAGGTTTTGTCCAATCAGCGCAAATTCCATATTGGCGCTGGCTTTCCATGACAGGTGCATATCCAGTTCGTGATAGGAAGGTACTTCAGGATGCGGCAATTTACCGACGCGGCGCAAGGTCCAGTCCAGCTGCATACTGGCGGGCAGGTCGTGCGAGGAACGCAGCATCCAGCGGCTGTTGGGATCGTTCGCATTCAAGCCCGCCGCGGCAGCCAGATCCTTACTTCCAGGCAGACCCTTGATATCCACATTTTGCACCACAAGGCCGGCGTGCAGGCGCCAGTGCGGCGTGGCCTGGAAACTGCCCCAGACTTCCAGGCCGCGCGTGTAGCCTGCGGAGAGATTGCGGAATACATTCAGGCCGGTGTTCGGCAACGGCAGCGGATTCGGTTCCAGCGTGCGCAAGCGGTCGTAGTCGGCATACCAGAGTGTGGCTGAATACGACCACCGCGGTGATGGCTGGGCGCGATAGCCCAGCTCCGCCACCTTGGCCACTTCCGAATCGAAGTCCGGACCGCCACCGTAGAGATAGCGCGGCACGCCGCCAATCTTCACCGGCACCGGCGGTGCGTAGAAATCGCGGTCGATGCGCGATGGAGCACGCACGGTGCGCGCGAGGCTGGCCCATAACAGGCGGCCACTGTCCGGCATCCATGCAAGGCGTGCGCTCGGCAGCCATTCGGCGCCGGTGTAATTATTGTGTTCCACCTTGGCGCCGGCTGTCAGGCGCAGTTGCGGCGTCAGCGCGTATTCGTCCTGAACAAACAGATTCCCCCAATGCATGGTCAGATCGCCGGGCAGGAAGCCGAAGCCCGGACCGGCGATATTCGTGTCGCGCGACTCGCGGTAGCCGCCGCCCCACACGATGCTGTTACGCGCCAGGCGCACGCTGTGCTGGGCTTGCAGCTCATAGGTATCGAGGCGGTCGATGTAGGCGTTGGGCTGGTCGCGTTCCGTGTGGTCCAGTACCACCTGCACGCTCAGATCGGAGTCGGCAGACAGCTTATGCACATAGCGGGTATTCAGGTTGCCGCCGGAGATGTCGATGTCGCGCGTACCCAGCTGATGCAGCTTGCCCTGATAGACATCGCCGGACACGGTCAGTCCCATGCGCTCCCAATCCGCACGGAAGCCGGCCTGGCGGCGGTGCCAGCCCGTGAAATCGCTCATCGTTTTGCCCTCGCCGATATCGTCCGCATCGGCATAGCGCGCATAGAGGCGGAAGTGGCCGCCATTCGGCAAGGCCCCGCCATAGCGCGCGGAACCATCGCGGTTATTCGATCCGGCGGCAAGGGAGGCCAGCGTGCCTTGCGTGTCCGTCACCGAGCGCGTGATGATGTTGATCACGCCATTGACCGCATTCACACCCCAGATAGTTGCACCGGGACCGCTGATCACTTCGATGCGCTCGACGTCCTCCATCACCACATCCTGCGCGTCCCAGAACACACCGGAGAACAATGGCGAATAGATGCTGCGGCCATCGATCAGCACCAGCAGTTTGTTTTCGAGCGCACTGCCGAAGCCGCGCGCGGTGATCGCGTAATTGCGCGCATCGACTTGCGCCACTTGCAGATTCGGCGCGAGGCGCAAGGCTTCAGGCAGCGAGCGCACACCGCTGCGGCGGATGTCTTCATTGCTGATGATGAAGACTGAAGCGGCGGCGTTACTGAGGCGTTCTTCCTGGCGCGATACCGAAGTGACGACGATGTCGTTGAGCTCTTCCAGCGACATGTCGGCAAGCTGGGTGCTCTCGACCGTGCTGGCGCCCGCCGTCAGGGCACGGGCCAGCAAGGCGGCAAGCAGTAAGGTGCTGCGAGTTTTATTATTGGGCATGGACCCTGAGACTGGCTTATGTGGTCTCAGGGATTATAGCCATTTCCGTTTTTTCCACCGCGCACTATTTAAACGCTGTGGCAACTTTGCCTCAAGCGGACAACTGGCGCATCACCGAAATCAGATCGGACTTGCCTTCAAAGCCAATACCGGGCAGGTCCGGCATCGTCACATAGCCCTGCTCCACTTTCACGCCATCAGGGAAGCCACCGAATGGCTGGAACAGGTCCGGGTAGCTTTCATTGCCGCCCAGCCCCAGGCCCGCTGCGATGTTCAGGGACATCTGGTGGCCGCCGTGCGGGATGCAGCGCGAGGCCGACCAGCCGTGCTGTTCGAGCATATCCAGCGTGCGCAGATATTCAACCAGACCATAACTGAGTGCGCAGTCAAACTGCAGCCAGTCGCGGTCCGCGCGCATGCCGCCGTAGCGAATCAGGTTGCGSGCATCCTGCATCGAGAACAGGTTTTCGCCCGTCGCCATGGGGTTCGCGTAGTAGTTGCGCAGCGTCGCCTGTAACTCGAAGTCGAGCGGATCGCCTGCCTCTTCGTACCAGAACAGATCGTATTGCGACAGCGCTTTCGCATACTGAATTGCGGTGTCCAGGTCAAAGCGGCCATTGGCATCGACCGCCAGCTTCTGGCCATCCTGCAGCACGCTCAGGATCGAATCGATGCGGCGCAGGTCTTCGTCCAGCGACGCGCCACCGATCTTCTTCTTCACCACCGTGTAGCCACGATCGATGTAGCTACGCATTTCGTCTTTCAGTTTGCCGTGGTCCTGGCCGGGATAGTAATAACCGCCCGCCGCATAAACAAAGACTTTACGGTCAGGCTGGCCATTGCCATAACGCTCGGCCAGCAACTGGAACAGCGGCTTGCCTTCGATCTTGGCGACCGCATCCCACACGGCCATATCGATGGTGCCGATGGCAACCGAGCGCTCGCCGTGGCCGCCCGGCTTCTCGTTCTTGAACATCGCGTCCCAGATCTTGTGCGGGTCCAGATTCCTGCCGCTGTCGTCCAGCAGCGATTCCGGCTCCGCTTCCATGATGCGCGGGATGAAGCGCTCGCGCATCAGCTTGCCCTGGCCGTAACGGCCGTTGGAGTTGAAGCCGTAGCCGACCACTGGCTTGCCGTCGCGGATCACGTCGGTGATCACGGCAACCAGGCTCAGCGTCATTTTGCTGAAGTCGATGTAAGCATTGCGGATAGGCGAGCTGATTTGAAGGGTTTGTTCACGGATTTCAACGATGCGCATGGCGGGTCTCCTTGGTAGCGTAGGGCGGATCATTGATCCGCCGTATATCGATAGCCGTAGCATAATCCCCGCGCCATGCACTAAAATTGAATGCAATTCATTTCATTATTAACTTCCAATGAAGAATGACCTTGAGTTCTTCGTACTGCTGGCGCGCCATGGCAACCTCGCCGCCGCCGCACGCGAGCTGGACCTGACGCCGCCCGCCGCCACCAAGCGCCTGGCGCAGATGGAAGCCCGTCTCGGCGTGCGCCTGGTAAACCGCACCACGCGCAGCATCAGCCTGACCAACGAGGGCGAAACTTATCTGTCTTATGCAACGCGCATATTGGCCGATCTGCGCGAGATGGAAGACGCCGTCTCGCGCGGCGGCGCCGAGCATCGCGGCCTGCTGCGGGTGAATGCGACGCTGGGTTTTGGCCGCACGACGATTGCGCCGCTGGTGTCCGAATTCGCCAGGCGCTATCAGCATGTGGAAGTGCAGCTGGAAGTGACCGACCGCCCAGTCGACCTGGTGGAAAGCGGCTTCGACCTGGCCATCCGCTTCGGCGCCCTGCCCGACAATCGCCTGAGCGCGCGGCGCGTGATGTCGAACCGCCGCTTCCTGTGCGCCTCCCCGGCCTATCTGGAACACCACGGCACGCCGAAAAAGCTGGCCGACCTGGCCCAGCACCGCTGCATCATCCACCGCCAGAACGAGGACGCTTACGGCATCTGGCGTTTCGAGAGCGGCGAGACGGTGAAAGTGTCTGGCGCGCTATCCAGCAACGACGGCGACATCGTCCTCGGCTGGGCCCTGGATGGCCATGGCATCCTGATCCGCTCCGAATGGGACCTGGCCAAATACCTGGAAAGCGGCCGTCTGCGCGTGGTGCTGCCCGATAGCAAACTGCCCTCCGCCGACTTGTTCGTGTATTACCCCCAGCGCCGCCAGCAAACCGCCCGTGCAAGGGCGTTTATCGACTTCCTCGTAGAAAAGTTTGCAAAGAGATAATCGTGCAAACAGGCACGGATCGTTATATCATCTTGTATATTGCGCTTTGAAACCAAGGGAAAACGATGAGAAAACTGGTCCTGACAACCATTCTTGGCACCGCCTTTACTGTTGCTCACGCCGATGAAGTCCAGGTGGCGGTAGCCGCCAATTTCGCCGGTCCGATGCAGAAAATCGCCGCCGCTTTCGAGCAAAGCACGGGCCATAAGGTGCTGCAAACCTCCGGCTCGACGGGCAAGTTCTACGCCCAGATCAAGAATGGCGCCCCCTTCGAAGTGCTGTTTGCGGCCGACGATGAGACCCCAGCCAAACTGGAAACCGAAGGCGCAGGCGTGAGCGGTTCGCGCTTCACCTACGCCGTAGGCAAGCTGGTGCTGTGGAGCGCCAAGCCTGGCCGCGTGGACGACAAGGGCGAAGTGCTGAAGAAAGGCGACTTCGCCCACATCGCCATCGCCAATCCCAAGCTGGCGCCTTACGGACTGGCCGCCACTGAAACCATCAAGGCAATGGGCCTGACCGACGCCCTGACACCGAAATATGTCGTTGGCGAAAACATCGCCCAGACCCACCAGTTCATCGCCACCGGCAATGCAGACCTGGGCTTCGTCGCCATGTCGCAGGTGCTGGACGGCGGCAGCATCAAGACCGGTTCGGCGTGGGTAGTGCCGGCCAACCTGTACTCGCCGATTCGCCAGGACGTCATCCTGCTGAATAAGGGCAAGGGCAAGCCTGCCGCAGAAGCGCTGTTGAAGTTTATGAAATCCGATGCGGCGAAAGCAGTGATCACCGCGTCCGGCTACTCGCTGTAATGTCATGATCGGCACGGAAGACTGGTCTGCAATCCGTTTGACGCTGGAGCTGGCGACAGCAACGACCGTCATCCTGCTGATCCTCGCGACACCGCTAGCCTGGTGGCTGGCCCGATCCCGATCGATCGGCGCCACCATTGCCAGCGCCGTCACCACGCTGCCGCTTGTGCTGCCGCCGACGGTGCTGGGCTTTTATCTGCTGGTGTTATTGGGCGACCAGGGTCCCATCGGCCATCTGACGCAATCGCTGGGCTGGGGACTGCTGGCCTTCAGCTTTCCCGGTCTACTGATAGCCTCCATCCTCTATTCCCTGCCTTTCACCGTGCAGCCTTTGCAGCAAGCCTTCCGCGAAATCGGTACGCGCCCATTGGAAGTGGCGGCCAGTCTGCGCGCTTCGCCGCTGGATGCTTTCTTCACCGTGGTGCTGCCGATGGCGCGTCCCGGCATTCTCACGGCTGCGGTG